>NZ_RWIL01000029.1:0-38687 GCF_009764635.1 Pseudomonas sp. PB103
TTTTTTTAAGATCAAGATCAAAAGATCGCAGCCTTCGGCAGCTCCTACAGGGAATGTATTTCAATTGGGAGCTGCCGCAGGCGGATTCCCGGAGAACCTTGATAGCGTTGGAGTTTTTCATGAGCCAGGCAGATTTCATCATCATCGGCGGCGGGATTGCCGGCGCTTCCACCGGTTTCTGGCTGTCGCCGCACGGCAAAGTCATCGTGCTCGAACGTGAATCGCACCCGGCCTATCACTCCACCGGGCGTTCTGCTGCGCTGTTTACCGCCGCCTACGGCACACCGCAAGTGCGCGCACTGACCCAGGCCAGCCGTGAGTTTTTCGATCATCCACCGGCCGGTTTCTGCGAACATCCGCTGCTGAGCCCACGCGGCGAAATGACCGTCGATTTCACCGGTGACCCCGCCGAGCTCAACAACCAATACCTCAGCGCCAAAGCCACAGTCCCTGAGATGCAGTTGCTCACTGCCGACGAAGCCTGCGCGCGCCTGCCGATCCTGCGCCGGGAAAAAGTCCACGGCGCGGTCTACGACCCGAGCGCCAGCGACATCGACACCGACGCCCTGCATCAGGGCTACCTGCGCGGCATCCGTCGCAACCACGGCGAAGTCCACACCGATTGCGAAGTGCTCGGCCTCAGCCGCGACGCCGACGGCCTCTGGCACGTACAAACAAACGGCAAGACCTTCAGCGCGCCAGTAATTATCAACGCCGCCGGCGCCTGGGCCGACAAGATCGGCGCACTGGCCGGCGCCAAATCGCTGGGCCTGCAACCGAAACGCCGCGCCGCATTTATCTTCGCCGGCCCCGAAGGCGTCGACATTCATCACTGGCCGATGCTGGTCAGCCTCGACGAATCCTTCTATATGAAGCCTGACGCCGGCATGTTCCTCGGCTCGCCGGCCAACGCCGACCCGGTCGAACCCCACGATGTGCAACCGGAAGAACTGGACATCGCCATGGGCATTTACCAGATCGAAGAAGCCACCACGCTGACCATCCGCCGCCCGACCCGCACCTGGGCCGGGCTGCGCAGTTTCGTCGCCGACGGTGATTTGCTCAGCGGTTTCGATCAGCAGGTGCCCGGGCTGTTCTGGGTCGCGGCGCAGGGCGGCTACGGCATTCAGACATCGCCGGCGATGGGCCAGGCCAGCGCTGCACTGGTGCGCGGCGAGCCTTTGCCCGAGCACTTGCGCAACTTCGGCCTGAGCAGCGCCATGCTCTCCCCCGCTCGCCTCGCCTGATCGTCCCCCCGGATGACGCGCCCAACGGATTGCGGCACACTCCCAGCGCCCCCTGATCACGGGGCGCTGACGCTGCCTGGAGCTCCACTGTCATGACCGCCCCCGAATTCGATCCAGCGCTGGATAACTTCCGCGCCATCGCCGATGCCATCGCCACGCTGTTCTTTCCCCACGCCGAAGTGGTGCTGCACGACCTGCGCACGCAGAAGGTCGACTACATCGCCAACAACCTGTCGAAACGCGAGATTGGCGACGACTCGTCGCTGGAAGACATGCTCAGCGAGGATGTCAGCGACAGGAACATTGGCCCGTACGAAAAGCTCAACTGGGACGGTCAGAAGATTCGCAGCCTGAGCAGCGTCCTGCGCGACAGCGAAGGCCTGCCGCTGGCGGTGCTGTGCATCAATCTGAATATTTCGCTGTTCGAGAATGCCAAGGCGGCGCTGGACCTGTTCCTGTCGCCGAGCAAGCTGATCCCGCAACCGGATTCACTGTTTCGCGATGACTGGCAGGAACGCATCAACACCTTCCTCCACGCCTGGCTGCGCGAGCGGCAGTTGAGCCTGAATGTGCTGACCCGCGATCACAAGCGTGAACTGGTGCTGGCACTGCACGCCGAGGGCGCGTTCAAGGGCAAGAGTGCCTCTAACTATGTGGCCAATGTGCTGAACATGGGGCGGGCGACGGTGTACAAACACCTGAAGGAAATGAAGGGCTAGAGATTTGCGGTGATTGAACCGGCCCCATCGCTGGCAAGCCAGCTCCCACAGTTTTTTTGTTGCACACAACATCTGTGTACGACTCAATCACTGTGGGAGCTGGCTTGCCAGCGATGACGGACTATCAGTCGCCGTAAATGTCGGACTTGAAATACTTCTCGGAAATCTTCTGGTACTCGCCACTCGCACGAATACCATCAATCGCGCCATTCAACTGGCTGACCAATTCAGTATTGCCCTTGCGCACCGCAATCCCCGCGCCCTCGCCGACGTACTTCGGATCCTTCAACTCAGGCCCGACAAACGCATAGCCCTTGCCGCGCGGCATCGACAAAAAGTCATTCAACGGAATGGTGTCGGCAAAGATCGCATCGAGCCGCCCCGCCGCCAGGTCCATGTAGATCTCTTCGTTGTTGCTGTAGCGCTTGACGTTGATGCCCTTCGGCTCGAACACCTCGGTGGCATAACGATCAGTGGTGGTCGCGCGCTGCACGCCGACGTTCTTGCCCTTAAGGCTGGCGTACTGATCATCAACGCTGGCGCCTTCCTTCATCACCAGGCGCGACGAAGTGAAGTAGTACTTGTGGGTGAAATCCACCGACTTCTTGCGGTCTTCGTTGATGGTCATCGACGACAGCGCCAGGTCGATCTTCTTCACTTTCAGCGAAGGAATCAGACCGTCGAACTCACCTTCGACCCACACGCACTTGACCTTCATCTGTGCGCACAGGGCGTTGCCGATGTCGTAGTCGAAACCGACGATCTCGCCTTTGTCGGTTTTTGAGGCGAACGGTGGGTAGGCGGCTTCAATGCCAATGCGCAGGGTTTGTTCGGCGGCGAACACGCTGGCGCAGGACAACAGGCTCAGGGCCAGACCGGTGATGAGGGGGAGTTTCTTCATGTTCGTTCTCTCGCGGAAGTTGTTGTTGGTTTGGCAAGAAAGAGCTGAAACGGGAGGCGATGCTTTTTTGTACTTATAAATCCATATTGGACTCGCAGGTACATATCGTCAATTAAAGAAAAGAGAGATTTTGGGTGTTGCAGAGGGCCCCATCGCTGGCAAGCCAGCTCCCACAGTGATCGAGTCGTACACAGATTTTGTGTACACCCAAGATCCTGTGGGAGCTGGCTTGCCAGCGATAGCGGATTTGAAGGCGCTAGAGGACTTACTTGTTCCAGCGATCCGCCGCGGCATGATCACTGTCCCGCCCCTCAACCCAACGCGGCCCGTCGCTGGTGTTTTCTTTCTTCCAGAACGGTGCACGGGTTTTCAGGTAGTCCATGACGAAGGCGCAGGCATCGAATGCGGCCTGGCGATGGGCACTGGCGGCGCCGACGAACACGATTGGCTCGCCCGGTTCCAGCGCGCCGATGCGGTGCAGCACTTCCAGTTTCAGCAGCGGCCAACGCTGCTCGGCTTCGATGGCGATTTTACCGAGGGCTTTTTCGGTCATGCCCGGATAGTGTTCGAGGAACATTCCCGCGACATCCAGCCCATCGTTGAAGTCGCGCACGTAGCCGACAAAACTCACCACCGCGCCGACGCCGACATTGGCCGCGTGCATCGCGTTGACTTCAGCGCCCGGGTCGAACGGCGTGGCCTGCACACGAATCGCCATGGCTCAGCCTCCGGTCACGGTGGGGAAAAATGCCACTTCGTCGCCATCGACCACCGGCTCGTCGAGTTGGCAGAGGTCTTCGTTACGTGCGCACATCAGGTTCTGTTCGCTCAATACTTCAGCGCCCTCACGTTGCGCCAGCAATGCACGCACGTCATCGACGGTGGCGAAATCACCTTCAACCTTCACCGAGTCCACGCCCAGCGCTTCACGGTAACGGGCAAAAAACTTCACGGTCAGGTTCATGGCTGCTCCGCTTGAAAGTGCCCGCTCTTGCCACCGACCTTCTCCAGCAGACGCACGCTTTCGATGGTCATGCCGCGATCGACGGCTTTGCACATGTCGTAGATGGTCAGGGCGGCGACGCTGGCGGCGGTCAGCGCTTCCATCTCGACGCCGGTCTGCCCGGAGAGTTTGCAGCGGGCGACGATGCGCACGGTGTCTTCGCCTTCGGCACTGAGTTCGACTTTGACGCCGGTGAGCATCAACGGGTGGCACAGGGGAATCAGATCACTGGTTTTCTTCGCCGCTTGAATGCCGGCGATGCGCGCCACGGCGAACACGTCGCCCTTCGGATGGCCGCCGCTGACGATCATCTGCAACGTTTCGGGGAGCATGCGCACCAGCGCTTGGGCCGTCGCTTCACGGAACGTCACGGCTTTTTCGGTGACGTCGACCATGTTGGCGCGACCTTGGGAATCGAGATGAGTCAGCACGGGGGCCTCCTTGAGGCAGCTGCGAGCGGCAAGCTACAAGCGGCAAGTGAAAAGCGCAGTAGTCTGCAGGTATGGAATGGCAGCATTTAAGCAGTTGCAAGCATTAAGCGGCAAGCTACAAGGGCATGAGAGAAACACTCCCTACGCTTGTAACTTGCCGCTTATAGCTTGGAGCTGTTAGCTGCTTTTAGAGATGGGTTTCGGCGTATTCAGCCAGGATCGAGCGAGGCACCCCTTGCAGGGTGATGTGTACACCGTTGGGGAAATCCTTGAAGCGTTCGGTCAGGTAGGTCAGCCCGGAGCTGGTCGCGGACAGGTAAGGGGTGTCGATCTGTGCAAGGTTGCCCAGGCACACCACTTTCGAACCGGCGCCGGCACGGGTGATGATGGTTTTCATCTGGTGCGGTGTGAGGTTCTGGCATTCGTCGATCAGAATCAGGCTTTGCTGGAAGCTGCGGCCGCGAATGTAGTTGAGTGATTTGAACTGCAACGGCACTTTGCTGAGGATGTAGTCGACGCTGCCATGGGTGTTTTCGTCATCCATGTGCAAGGCTTCGAGGTTGTCGGTGATGGCGCCCAGCCACGGCTCCATTTTTTCCGCTTCGGTGCCGGGCAGGAAACCGATCTCCTGATCCAGACCCTGCACGCTGCGGGTGGCAATGATGCGGCGATAACGTTTGCTGACCATGGTCTGCTCGATCGCAGCGGCCAGCGCCAGAATGGTTTTACCGGAACCTGCCGCACCCGACAGGTTGACCAGATGAATGTCCGGATCGAGCAGCGCGTACAGCGCCAGACTTTGATAAATGTCGCGCGGTTTCAGCCCCCACGCTTCCTGATGCAGCAACGGTTCCTGATGCAGGTCGAGAATCAGCAAACGGTCTTCTTCAATCTCCTTGATCCAGCCGACGAAGCCCTGCTCATCAATGATGAATTCGTTGATGTGTACCGCCGGCAGGTTGTCGATCAGTTGTACCTGGTGCCAGGTGCGGCCGTGATCCTGACGGGTTTCGACCTTGCTCACGCGGTCCCAGAAGGAGCCGGTCATGTTGTGGTAGCCGTTGGGCAGCAGCGACACGTCGTCGACCAGTTGGTCGGTGCTGTAGTCCTCGGAGGCGATACCGCAGGCGCGCGCCTTGAGGCGCATGTTGATGTCTTTGGTGACCAGCACCACCGGTTTTTTCGGCTCGCGGGTGTGCAGGTCGATCAGTTGGTTGATGATTTTGTTGTCGTTCAGGTGCTCGGGCAGAATCAGGTTCGATTCGGCCTGCTTGCTCATCAGAATTGACAGCAAGCCCTTCGGCCCGCCCTTGCCGCGCTGGATCGGCACACCCAGTTCGACATCTTCCGGGGACGCATCGCCCAGGGTCTTGTCGATCAGCCGGATGGCCTGACGGCATTCAGCGGCCACGCTGTGATGCCCGCTCTTGAGCTTGTCCAGCTCTTCAAGCACGGTCATCGGGATCGCGACGTGGTGTTCTTCAAAATTCAGCAGGGCGTTTGGATCGTGAATCAATACGTTGGTATCGAGTACATAAAGGATTGGCTGGTTGGAGGAAGGGCTACGTCCGTGATCATCCATACTCGGTCACCTTTGTCAGAGCCAGTAGACGCAATACCTGGGCGGTGCTGCGCCTCGAAGTGACTGCCGAAATCTCACCTGCGGAGATTCAAGTGACTGCAAACAAACGGGTCTTGGAAGACGCCACCTGTGTTGCAGGTTTCGGCGGTCTGTCTTCGTAATACTCCAAAACCGATGACATAAAAAAGTACTTTGACGGTTTTTTTAAGTTTATTTTGCAAAGTGACGAAAAGCCCTTGGCGGACTCCGTCGACACCGTTAGAGTCGGAAGTCCGCCTGCATCGAATCCTCTGAAAAATTCGCCCCAAGCCCAATGTTTCCGGGCTTCTGCCGTTTCTCAGCGAAACGCGTCCTGACAGTCCTCCCAACCGATACCGCTTTGCGCCGTTTGCGTCAGCAGCCACGGCATCGAGGTCTTCACCGCGTCCTGCTTGACGTTGAAATTGATCACCCCGTGGCGCCACAACAACATCAAGGTCAGCACCCGTTGCGCGCTCGCTGCGCCCTTGAGCTTGCCGGCGCCGTCCTGAGCATCGATGTCCCACAGCGCCACTTGCAGGCCCTGACTGTTGAAGAAGTCTTGCGCGTCACTGCGGCGCTGGCCATCCGGCGGACGGAACAGCGGCACGTAGTTTTCCGGCAACTTGTTCCTGACCAGATCAGCGCTGCGCCGCACCGAATCCTGCCAGTCCTGCCAGTGGCTGTGGGACCGGAACTCCCAACCCTGCACGCCCACGCACATTTGCGAGAACGCTGCTTGCAGGCTGCTCACCGAACGCTCGGCCAACCGCGCCTGAATATCCTTGCCCAAGACGAAAAACGTAGCGCTCAGGTTCGACTTGCGCAGGTACTCGGCCAGCCAGCCGGTATTGTCCGGTTGCGCATTGGCGGCGCTGTCGAACGTCAGCAGAAACAGCCGATCGTGCATCTCGTCGCCATTACGTTCGTAGTCGCCGAAACGATCGAATTCATTGCTGGTCTGCGGCGACAGTGCAGCCTTGCGCATCAACTCATCCAGATACTGCAGATGAAAGATCCGGCTAGGTTCGGCCCACTTGGTGTAATAGCTGTCATCGCTGACCACGAACTTGGCGGCCTGCTCGCGCAGGGTCGGCAGGTCTTCGACGAGGAAGCAGAACGAGGCATCCTGATCGCAGCTTTGCTGGGCGTAGTTATAGTTAGCCAACAGGCGCTGCCAGAGGCGTTGGCGCAGACTGTTGACCGCATCGATATTGACCGTGCGCAACCCCAGACGCTTCGCCAGCGCGGCCTCGTCCATCGATTCGGTACCGAGCAGGCCACGGGCGAACATGAGGATTTCCGCCCGCGAGGCGACGTCGAACAGGGTCGGGCTGGTCAGTTGCTCCGGCCAGGTGCTGCGATCCAGCGTCGCAATATCGCCTGGCGCCGCGACGGCACCGAAGCTCAATAGCCACGCGGTGAATAAAAGAACAATGCGCAAAGGGATGTCTCCATAACAAAACCCGCGCGGCACTATAGCTGATAAGACACGACGCTGATCCCTGTAGGAGTGAGCCTGCTCGCGATAGCGGTCTGACATTCAACAGGGTGGTGACTGATCTATTGCTATCGCGAGCAGGCTCACTCCTACAGGGAATGCGCCAAGCCGTCGATCACCTATCACGCTCATAGCTGGAGTCAACTCGGACAACCCCCTAGAATCGCCCCCACGATTAAAGGAGACGACTTCATGCTGATGGTGATTTCCCCCGCCAAGACCCTCGATTACGAAACACCGCCGGCGACCCAGCGCTTCACCCAGCCGCAATACCTTGACCATTCCCAGGAACTGATCCAGCAATTGCGCGAGCTGACCCCGGCGCAGATCAGCGAACTGATGCACGTGTCCGACAAGATCGGCGGCCTCAACGCCGCGCGTTTCGGCAGCTGGACGCCCGCGTTCACCCCGGAGAACGCCAAGCAGGCGCTGCTCGCCTTCAAGGGTGACGTCTATACCGGCCTCGACGCGCAATCTTTCAGCGAAGCCGATTTCGATTACGCGCAAAAGCACCTGCGCATGCTCTCCGGCCTTTATGGCCTGCTGCGCCCGCTCGACCTGATGCAACCGTATCGCCTGGAAATGGGCACCAAACTGGCCAACGCCCGTGGCAAAGACCTTTACGCCTTCTGGGGCACGCGCATCAGCGAATGGCTCAACGAAGCGCTGGCCGATCAGGGCGACGACGTACTGCTCAATCTGGCGTCCAACGAATACTTCTCGGCCGTTAAACGCACCGCCCTGAACGCGCGGATCATCAATACCGAGTTCAAGGATCAGAAGAACGGCCAGTACAAGATCATCAGTTTCTACGCGAAGAAAGCGCGTGGCCTGATGAGCCGCTTTGTGATTCAGGAAAAGATCAACGATCCGGCCCAGCTCAAGCAGTTCGATGTGCAGGGTTATCGCTACAGCGCCGAACAATCGAAACCCGACAATCTGGTCTTTCTGCGCGACCACGCCCCCGAATAAAGCATGCCTATTGCACGACTCTTTCTATCAAGAGTCGTGCAGCCTGCACGCTGTCAAAAATTCCCCGCCTTGTTTCGCCATTTTTATGGCGCCAAAAAACAATCCCTGTCTTTTCTAATTTTAGTTTCACTCGACACTGATCATTTTTTTCAGTAGTGGCACCTAACTTTTTTCACAGTAGTGGCACAAAACTATCTAGCGCGATTATGCCCCTATCAATAAAGGGCGAAACGGAAAGTGCTATCAAATTGAGACCAGTGCCATCTTTGCCAATATTTCAAAAAATTTCAGATGGCGCGATGAGCGGACTGGAACTATGTCCAAATGCGTAGTTCATACCACCGGTAACGATTCTCGCCGAGTTTGTACGAGATAACTTACGCGGAGCAGATAGCCATGTAACCAAGTTGTCACAGCAACTTGCCTAGATGACTAACTAGTCTCAAAACAAACGAAGGACAGGAGATACGCAGCATTAATATCCCCTGCAAGGCCATGGCCGCGCCCCTATAAACGTGCTCGCCTGAGCACCAGACCGCTTGATCTACGGGCTTCTCGCCTGACATCGAGCGCGCAAGACGAATGCACCAGAGTCTTCCAGAAAGAAGATCCGCTGCATAACAGGGCAAGTCATAACTATAAGGCCTGGTTGCGCACATCTTGAGTGCACTTATTTAGACACTCGGAACTTTGTATGCCTGCACACGGCATTGTGGCGCCTGTAAGCCGCACTTTCGAGTGCACTAGTGAACGCTGAACACCATTAACTCCGGCCTTCTAAGGCCTGATATATACAGAGGTAATTGCGATGCGCATCAGCATATTTGGTTTGGGTTACGTTGGCGCAGTATGTGCCGGTTGCCTGTCTGCACGTGGCCATGACGTGGTTGGCGTCGATGTTGCCAAAGACAAGATCGACATGATCAACGCTGGCAAATCCCCCATTGTTGAACCGGGCCTGGGCGAACTTCTGCAACAGGGTATCCAGACCGGTCGTCTGCGTGGCACGACCAACTTCGCCGAAGCGATTCGTGACACTGACCTGTCGATGATCTGCGTCGGTACGCCGAGCAAGAAGAACGGCGACCTCGAACTGAACTACATCGAAGCGGTGTGCCGCGAGATCGGTTTTGTTCTGCGTGAAAAAACCACCCGCCACACCATCGTTGTACGCAGCACCGTATTGCCGGGCACTGTTGCCAACGTGGTGATCCCGATTCTCGAAGACTGCTCCGGCAAAAAGGCTGGCGTCGACTTCGGCGTTGCGGTCAACCCGGAATTCCTGCGTGAATCCACCGCCATTGCCGACTACGACCTGCCACCGATGACCGTCATCGGCGAGTTCGACAAGGCTTCGGGCGACGTGCTGCAATCGCTGTACGAAGAACTCGACGCACCGATCATCCGCAAGGACATCGCTGTCGCCGAGATGATCAAGTACACCTGCAACGTCTGGCACGCGACCAAAGTGACCTTCGCCAACGAGATCGGCAACATCGCCAAAGCCGTCGGCGTCGATGGCCGTGAAGTGATGGAAGTGGTCTGCCAGGACAAGACCCTCAACCTGTCCCAGTACTACATGCGCCCAGGCTTCGCCTTCGGCGGCTCGTGCCTGCCGAAAGACGTGCGCGCCCTGACCTACCGCGCCGGTTCCCTGGACGTCGAAGCGCCGCTGCTCAACTCGCTGATGCGCAGCAACGAATCGCAAGTGCAGAACGCCTTCGACATCGTTGAAAGCCACGACAAACGCAAAGTCGCCCTGCTCGGCCTGAGCTTCAAGGCCGGCACCGACGACCTGCGCGAAAGCCCGCTGGTAGAGCTGGCCGAGATGCTGATCGGCAAGGGTTACGACCTGAGCATCTACGACAGCAACGTCGAATACGCCCGTGTTCACGGCGCGAACAAAGACTACATCGAGTCGAAAATCCCGCACGTATCGTCGCTGCTCAACGCGGACTTCGATTCGGTAATCGACAACTCCGACGTGATCATCCTCGGCAACCGCGACGAGAAATTCCGTGCGCTGGCGCAACAAGCGCCGCATGGCAAACAGGTCATCGACCTGGTCGGCTTCATGGCCAAGGCCACCGACGCCGGTACTCGCACCGAAGGCATCTGCTGGTAAGGCAGACGTTGCACGGCGCCGCCCTCGCGACGCCGCGCAACACCCAAAATGTAGGAGCTGCCGAAGGCTGCGATCTTTTGATCTTTACCGGTTCACTTGGAACTCAAGTGTTCCCGGTAAAGATCGCAGCCTTCGGCAGCTCCTACAGGGATCACCCGAATTGCGTGTGACATCGCAGTTTTTTGTAAGCCTGCCTTAACCCCATCGGGCCCGCCCCGAGATAGAGACGGATGCAGATTATGCACAGGCTAAAACACGGCCTACTTCAGGCCGCCGGTTGGCTGTTTTACCTAAGTTTGTTGATGGGCATGGCCTTGATGCTACCCACGTCCACATTCGACTCCGAGTCGAAGGACTTCATTTTCCTGATTGGCGCCGTGGGTATCTGGCGCTATTCGATGGGTGCAACGCACTTTGTGCGCGGCATGATTTTTCTCTACATCGTTTACCCGCACCTGCGCCGCAAAGTGCGCAAGCTGGGTAAAGCGGCGGACCCGTCGCATGTGTTCCTGATGGTCACCAGTTTCCGTATCGACGCGCTGACCACCGCGCAGGTCTACAGCTCGGTGATTCGCGAAGCCATCGACTGCGAACTGCCGACCACCGTGGTCTGCTCGATCGTGGAAATGTCCGATGAGCTGCTGGTCAAGGCGCTGTGGGCACGGATGAATCCGCCAGAGCGCGTCAAGCTCGACTTCGTGCGCATTCCCGGCACCGGCAAACGTGATGGCCTGGCCTATGGTTTCCGCGCGATCTCCCGTCACCTGCCTGACGACCGTGCAGTCGTCGCCGTGATCGATGGCGACACCGTGCTCGGCGAAGGCACCGTGCGCAAGACCGTGCCGTGGTTCCAGCTGTTCGGCAACGTCGGCGGCCTGACCACCAACGAATTCTGCGAAGTGCGCGGCGGCTACATCATGAGCGAATGGCACAAGCTGCGTTTCGCCCAGCGCCACATCAACATGTGCTCGATGGCCCTGTCCAAGCGCGTACTGACCATGACCGGGCGTATGTCGGTATTCAAAGCGTCTGTGGTCACCAATCCGGAATTCATCGCCGACGTTGAAAGCGACTCGCTGCAACACTGGCGCCTGGGCCGTTTCAAGTTTTTGACCGGCGACGACAAGTCCAGCTGGTTCAGCCTGATGCGTCTGGGTTACGACACCTTCTACGTGCCTGACGCAGCGATCAACACCGTTGAACACCCGCCGGAAAAGAGCTTCATCAAGGCCAGCCGCAAACTGATGTTCCGCTGGTACGGCAACAACCTGCGCCAGAACTCGCGAGCTTTGGGCCTGGGTGTAAAACGCCTCGGCGCCTTCACCTCGGTGGTGCTGTTCGATCAACGCGTATCGATGTGGACGTCGCTGCTCGGCCTGACCGTGGCGATCATCGCCAGCTTCAAATACGGCACCGCGTTCATCCTCGTTTACCTGCTGTGGATCGGCATCACCCGCCTGATCCTGACCCTGCTGCTGTCGTGCTCCGGTCACCGGATCGGCCCGGCTTACCCAGCGATTCTTTATTACAACCAGATCGTCGGCGCGCTGGTGAAGATCTACGTGTTCTTCCGCCTCGACCAACAATCCTGGACGCGCCAACCCACATCCCTGACCCGTGATCTCGCCAGCTTTCAACGTTGGTTCAACACCTGGTCGTCTCGGACCATGACCTTCTCCGCCGGCAGCATTTTCGTCGCCGTGCTGCTGATGATGGTCTGACCCGCCCCTATTGAATTAACAAGGAAATCGCCCCTATGAATACCGCCGTCAACGCCAACGTAGTGCATGAATCCGAAGCCCAGCGCCAACACGCCCGTGTGAAAATCCCTGCCAAACTGCGCTTCTTCGGTCCCGACCGGACCCCGGTAGAAGCGCGGGTGCTCGACCTGTCCGCCGGTGGTCTGGCGTTCAACGCCGGGCAAATGCCGCTGACCATCGGCGAGGTGTACAAGGCGCGTCTGCAATTCGTCATCGACAACCTCGGCCTGGCGATGGACGTTGAACTGCAAGTGCGTTCCTACGACCGCCAGACCGGCCGCGTCGGCTGCCAGTTCCAGAACCTGGAACAACAGGACATTTCCACCCTGCGCCACTTGATCACTTCGCACCTGGCCGGCGACATCGTCAGCATCGGCGAAGTGCTGGCGACCCTGCAGCGCGACAACTTCACCAAGGCGCGCAAGGTCAAGGACGGCGGCTCCGGCATGACCCCGTTCGGTCGTTTGAAAGCCGTGACCTTCAGCGCCGGTATCTTCGCGGTCGGTCTGGTCGCGGCGGGCTTCATTTTCAAATCGGTGTACGGCATGTACTTCGTCAGCCACGCGCAGGCTGGCCTCGTCAGCGTGCCGGGGATGAACATCACCATGCCGCGCGACGGCACCGTGCAGAGCCTGGTCAAGTCCGACGGCGTTGCCGCCAAAGGCGCGCCACTGGCGACCTTCAGCACCAGCATGCTCGACGTGCTCAAAGGCCACCTGGAAGAAGATCAACTGTCCCCGGCCAAGGTTGAAGAACTGTTCGGCAAGCAAATGACCGGCACCCTGACCTCGCCGTGCGATTGCACCGTGGCCCAGCAACTGGTGGCTGACGGTCAATACGCGAGCAAGGGCGACGTGATTTTCCAACTGGTGCCGCGCAACACCTTGGCCAACGTTGATGCGCGCTTCTCCTATCGCCAGTTCGGCGACGTGCGTCCGGGTACTCCGGTGAGCTTCCAGATCGCCGGCGAAGACAAGACCCGCACCGGCAAGATCGTCAGCAGCACCAGCCTGAAAAGCGAAGACCTGTCCTCCGACATCCGCGTGCAGATCAAGCCAGACGAGCCGCTCGACAGCAGCCTCGCCGGTCGCCCGGTGGAAGTGAACAGCGACCGTGGCCCGAACCTGAACTGGCTGATCGACAAAGCCATGGCTGCCGGTCTTTAAGTCGAGGACATGCCTGTGACTACTCCACCCATCCTGAAAACACCGCGATCCCTGTGGGAGCTGGCTTGCCAGCGATTGGATCACAGTGGTTTAACTGGAATACCGAGTCGCCTGAATCGCTGGCAAGCCAGCTCCCACAGAGTTCATGTGGTGTGCTCGCTGGCGCTGGCGGTCAGTCTGGCCGGTTGTGCTGGCCTGCCCGATCAGCGTCTGGCCAACGAAGCGCTCAAGCGTGGCGACACTGCCACTGCGGCGCAGAACTATCAGCAACTGGCCGATCTGGGTTACAGCGAAGCGCAAGTCGGCCTCGCCGATATCCAGGTCGACAGCCGCGACCCTGAGCAAATGAAACAGGCCGAAGCGACTTATCGCGCCGCTGCCAGTGTTTCGCCGCGTGCTCAAGCGCGTCTCGGTCGCCTGTTGGTGGCCAAACCGGGTTCCACCGAAGCCGAGCATCAGGAAGCCGAAAGCCTGCTGAAAAAAGCCGCCGCCAATGGCGAAGGCAACACGTTGATCCCGCTGGCGATGCTGTACCTGCAATACCCGCACAGCTTCCCGAACATCAACGCTCAGCAGCAGATCGATCAGTGGCGCAAATCCGGTTTCCCGGAAGCGGGTCTGGCCCAAGTGCTGCTGTATCGCACCCAAGGCACCTACGACCAGCACCTGGATGACGTGGAAAAGATCTGCAAGGCCGCGCTCAACACCACCGACATCTGCTACGTCGAACTGGCCACCGTGTACCAGAAACGCGCGCAGCCTGAGCAACAAGCCGAGCTGATCAAGCAGATGCAGGCCGGTTACAGCCGTGGCACCGTCACCGCGCAGCGCGTCGATTCGGTGGCCCGTGTATTGGCCGATTCGACCCTGGGCAAACCTGACGAAAAAACCGCGCAGTCGCTGCTTGAGCCGATCGCTCCAGGCTACCCGGCGTCGTGGGTGACCCTCGCGCAATTGCTTTACGACTATCCGGAACTGGGCGACGTCGACCAGATGATGAAGTACCTCGACAACGGCCGCGCCGCCGACCAGCCGCGCGCCGAGCTGTTGCTGGGCAAGCTTTACTACGAGGGGAAAATGGTCCCGGCCGACGCCAAAGTCGCTGAAGAACATTTCCAGAAAGCCGTTGGCCGTGAAGTCGCCGCCGACTACTACCTCGGCCAGATCTATCGTCGTGGCTACCTCGGCAAGGTCTATCCGCAGAAGGCGCTCGACCACTTGCTGACCGCTGCGCGCAACGGCCAGAACAGCGCCGATTTCGCCATCGCCCAACTGTTCTCCCAAGGCAAGGGCACCCAGCCCGACCCGGTCAACGCCTACGTCTTCAGCCAATTGGCCAAGGCGCAAAACACCCCGCAAGCCGATGAGCTGGCGACCACTCTCGCCGCGCAATTGCCGCCCGAGCGTCTGGCCGAAGCCCAACGTCTGCTGCAACAGGAGCAAGCCAGCCGTGGCGCTCTGAACCAGAACACGCTGCAACTGCACGCCCTGCAAGAAGAAGACGGCGAGGAAAAATTATGAAGTTGAATCCATTCGTGAAGGCCGGCATTGGCCTCACTTTCGCGCTGATCTGGTCTTGCCCGACACTGGCCGCGATGACTGAAACCAAGAACTTCGGCCTCGAAGTGAAAGTCACCGGCCAGTCCGAAGACGACCGTGACCTCGGTACCGCCAGCGGCGGCGACGTCAACGGCGTCGGCCTCGACCTGCGTCCGTGGATCTACGGCGAAAGCGGCGCGTGGAGCGCCTACGCCATGGGCCAGGCCGTGACCTCGACCGACATCATCGAAACCGACACCCTGCAACAATCCGACGGTGAACAAGCCACCGACAACGGCGATCGCAAAACCAAGAAAAACTACTTGGCGATGCGCGAGTTCTGGGTCGGCTACAGCGGCCTCACGCCATACCCGGGCGAGATGCTCAAGTTCGGTCGCCAGCGCCTGCGCAATGACGACGGCCAATGGCGCGACACCAACATCGAAGCGCTGAACTGGACCTTCGACACCACCCTGCTGCGTGCCAACGCCGGTGTCGCCGAACGCTTCAGCGAATACCGCACCGACCTCAAAGAGCTGGCGCCGAAAGACAAAGATCGCCTGCACGCCTACGCCGACGCCGCTTACCAGTGGACGCCGGGCCAATGGGTCGGCATTCGCGGTCACCACACCCACGATGACGGTAAACTCGATTACGCCGAACCGGGCGTCCCGCGTGATTCGCTGGATAAAACCGAGAACGGCGACATCAGCTGGCTCGGCCTGACCGCCGACAGCGACGCCTACAACTGGCGCAACACCAACACCGTCAACTACTGGGGCAGCATCACCGGCATGAGCGGCGACCGCGACACGGTCAACGCGCTGAATGCCGACGGCTCGCGCCCGGCGCAAGCCAAGCGCAGCGATGACGTCAACGGCTGGGCCACCGACATCGGTGTACGCCTGCGCCTCGATCCGCAATGGCAAGTCGGCGGTGCGTATGCCCGCGCCAGCGCCGATTACGAACAGAATGGTCTGGAGAGCAACCGCTCCAACTACACCGGTACGCGCTCGCGGGTTCATCGTTTCGGCGAAGCGTTCCGTGGCGAAATGAACAACATGCAGACCGCGACCCTGTTCGGTTCGTGGATGGTCAACGACGAGTACGACGCCAGCCTGATTTACCACAAATTCTGGCGTGTCGACGGCAACAAGCCGGTCGGCAGCAACGGCATCAACGCCGTGGAAAACAACACCGACGACGCCACCGGCGCGATCCTTTCCAGCACCTCGCTGCCGCTTGAAGACGGCAACAAGGATCTCGGTCAGGAGATGGATCTGGTCGTCACCAAGTACTTCAAGCAAGGCCTGTTGCCGGCGGCGTTGAGCCAGTCGATCGACGAGCCTTCGGCCCTCGTGCGTTTCCGTGGCGGTGTGTTCAAACCGGGCGATGCCTACGGCAAGCAGGTTGATTCGTACATGCACCGCGCGTTCATCGACGTGATCTGGCGCTTCTGATGCAAACCGCCAAGGGAGTGCCCGACATGATCAGCACCAGGATAGGCTCACTCAGCCTGCTGGCCGGCGCGATGCTGCTGGCCAGCGCCGGCGCCTTCGCCAATGTAGAGCCGACGGCGCCGCAACCGGCCAAGCCGGCCACCGTGGCCAAAGAACTGCAACAGGCCAAGACCTACACCGTCAGCAGCGCGCCGACCGACGCGCTGAATCTGGCCGCGCCAAAACTGCCCGACATCTCCGGCTTCACCGCCGAAGCCGCTGCGGCGAAAATCGTCCGCAGCAAACCGGGCAAGATCAGCGTGCGCCGGATGATGCAGGAAGACGCCCTGAAGGACTTTATCGGCGGCGACAACAAGATGGCCGAATGGGTGGTGCGTCAGCACGGCATCCCGCAGGCGATCTTCGTCGACGACGGCTACATGAACCTCAAGGATCTGGCGCAGAAACTGCCCAAGCAGTATTTCAGCGAAACCTCGCCGGGCGTATACCTGTCGAAGCTGCCGATCGTGGTTGGCCGTAAAGGCATCCTCGAAATCGATGGCCAGACCCAGGAATTGCGCCTGTCGCAAGAGGCCGGTTCGTTCCTGGTCAACGACGGTCAGTTGTTTGTGCGCGATACCAAAATCACTGGCTGGCGCGAGAAGGAAAACGGCCCGGCAACCTTCCGTTCGCCGAAGGAATTCCGCCCGTTTCTGCTCGCCTGGGGTGGCACCGAGACCTACATCGTCAACAGCAAGATGGCCAGCTTCGGCTACGCCAACAGTAAGTCGTACGGCGTGAGTATTTCCCAGTACACGCCGAACATGGCCAAGGTGCTCAAGCGTCCTGAGCCGACCGGCTGGATCGTCGGCTCCGAATTCTCCGACATGTGGTACGGCTTCTACTGCTACGAGACCCGCGACTTCGTGGTCAAGGGCAACACCTACAAAGACAACATCGTTTACGGCATCGACCCGCACGACCGTTCCCACGGCCTGATCATTGCCGAGAACACTGTGCACGGCACGAAGAAGAAGCACGGGATCATTATTTCCCGTGAGGTCAACGACAGCTTCATCTTCAACAACAAGAGCTTCGACAACCACCTCTCGGGCCTGGTGATCGACCGTAACAGCGTCAACAACATCATTGCCTACAACGAGATCTACAAGAACCACACCGACGGCATCACGCTCTACGAGTCCGCCGACAATTTGCTGTGGGGCAACAAGGTCATCAGCAACAAACGCCACGGCATCCGCATTCGTAACAGCGTGAACATCCGCCTCTACGAAAACGTCGCCATGGCCAACGGTTTGACTGGCGTTTACGGCCACATCAAAGATCTGACCGACACCGACCGTGACATCAAGCTCGATCCGTTCGATGCGCAGGTATCGCTGATCGTCGTTGGCGGTGAGCTGGCGGCCAATGGCAGCGGCCCGCTGTCGATCGATTCGCCTTTGAGTGTCGAGCTGTATCGCGTGTCGATGCTGGCGCCGACCAAATCCAGCGGCATCAGCTTCAACGGCATCCTCGGCGAGCGCCAGGATGAAATTCTCGACCTGCTGGTGCGCCAGCAGAAAGCCGTGCTGATCGACCCTGTCGAACGCCAGACCGAAATGCAGGACTGAGGATAATTTTATGCACCAACACTTGATCAAATTACTCAGCCTGTCGGCCCTGACCGTGGGCATTCTCGCGGCCAGCAACGGTGCGCGCGCCGATGAAGGCACCGCCGCCACGCCGCCTAAGTTCAGCGCCGAACCGTGCTGCAACCTGTGCCCGGCGGCGCATGACGCGAAGAACTACACCACGCGTTATCAGCAGAACTTCACCACGCTGGTGCAGGCGCAAGGCGACTGGTTGTTCCGGACTCAGGAAGATTTGCGCACCGAGTTCAACACCACCCCGGCCGGCTACAAACGCCTGCAACAACTGCACGATGCGTTCAAGGCCAAAGGTGTCGAGCTGGTGATTGTTTACCAGCCAACCCGTGGCCTGGTGAACCGCAACAAGCTCAACCCGCAGGAAAAAGCCGCGTTCGATTACGAGAAAGCGCTGGGCAACTACAAGACCATGCTTGGCCGTTTCGCCAAGATGGGTTACGTGGTGCCGGACCTGTCACCGCTGACCAACGAATCGCTGCCAGACACCCTGCCCGCTCACGATTTCTATTTCCGCGGCGACCAGCACTGGACGCCATACGGTGCACAGCGCACGGCGAAAATCGTCGCCGAGAAGGTCAAGCAGATCCCGGCCTTCGCCGACGTGCCCCAGCGTGAATTCGAAACCAAACGCTCCGGACGCATGGGCAAGACCGGCACCCTGCACAACATGGCCGGGCAACTGTGCGGCACCAGTTACGCGATCCAGTACATGGATCAGTTCACCACCGAGCCTAAGGGCGAAGCGGGTGATGGCGACCTGTTCGGTGATTCCGGCAACCCGCAAATCACCCTCGTCGGTACGTCGCACAGCGGCAAGAACTACAACTTCGCCGGCTTCCTCGAAGAAGCCATCGGCGCCGACATTCTCAACGTCGCCTTCCCTGGCGGCGGTCTGGAAGGTTCGATGTTGCAGTACCTCGGTAGCGACGAATTCCAGAAGACCCCGCCGAAAATTCTCATCTGGGAATTCTCGCCGCTGTACCGCCTCGACCAGGAAACCATCTATCGCCAGATGATGTCTCTTCTCGACAACGGCTGCGAAGGCAAAGACGCACAGATGTCCGCGAGCACCACGCTCAAGCCGGGCGGCAAACAAGAACTGCTGGTCAACAGCAAGAACCTGAACCTGCAAAACAGCAGCCATCAGGTCGACATCCGCTTCGCCGACCCTTCGGTGAAAACCCTGCAAGCCACCCTCTGGTACATGAACGGTCGCCACGAGGACATCAAGATCGAGAAACCGGAAACCTCCGACACCGACGGTCGTTTCGCCTTTGAGTTGCGCACGGACGAAGACTGGGCCTCGCAAAACCTGCTGGCGGTCGAAGTCCAGGGCCCGGAAGCGGGCACCGCGCCACAAAAAGTCGAAGCGAAAATCTGCAAACGCAACGTATTCCCGGGCGCTGGGCCACAAACCGCTCAGGTCGGGCAATGAGGTCTGCTATGCGAACTCCGAAACTCAAAAATCTGTTGGCACCGACGCTGTTGAGCCTGGCGATGTTCGCCGGGGCGACTCAGGCCGCCGCGCCACTGCGTCCACCCCAGGGCTATTTCGCGCCTGTGGATAAATTCAAGACTGGCGATAACAGCGAAGGCTGCGATGCGATGCCGGCGCCGTACACCGGGCCGCTGCAATTTCGCAGCAAATACGAAGGCTCGGACAAGGCGCGTTCGACGCTGAACGTGCAGTCGGAAAAAGCCTTCCGCGACACCACCAAAGACATCACCACGCTGGAACGCGGCACCGCCAAACGGGTGATGCAGTTCATGCGCGACGGTCGTCCGGAGCAACTCGATTGCACGCTGAACTGGCTGACCGCGTGGGCCAAGGCCGATGCGTTGATGTCGAAAGACTTCAACCACACCGGCAAGTCGATGCGCAAATGGGCGTTGGGCAGCATGGCCTCTTCGTACATTCGCCTGAAATTCTCCGACTCGCATCCGCTGGCCCAACATCAGCAGGAAGCGCAGGTGATCGAGGCGTGGTTCAGCAAAATGGCCGATCAGGTGGTCAGCGACTGGGACAACCTGCCGCTGGAAAAAACCAACAACCATTCCTATTGGGCCGCCTGGTCGGTGATGGCGACCTCGGTCGCGACCAACCGCCGCGACCTGTTTGACTGGGCGGTGAAGGAATACAAGGTCGGCGCCAATCAGGTCGATGCCGATGGTTACCTGCCGAACGAACTCAAGCGCCAGCAACGCGCCCTCGCCTATCACAACTACGCCCTGCCGCCGCTGGCGATGATCGCCAGTTTCGCCCAGGTCAACGGGGTTGATTTGCGCCAGGAGAACAACGGTGCGCTGAAGCGTCTGGGTGATCGGGTGTTGTCGGGGGTGAAAGACCCGGATGAATTCGAGAAGAAGAACGGCAAAGAGCAGGACATGACCGACTTGAAAGAGGACATGAAATTCGCCTGGCTCGAACCGTTCTGCACGCTCTACACCTGTGCGCCGGATGTCATCGAGAAGAAGCGTGGCATGCAGCCGTTCAAGACTTTCCGCCTCGGCGGCGACCTGACCAAGGTCTACGACCCGTCCCATGAAAAGGGCAACAAAGGCTCGTAACACCACAACCCTGTAGGAGCTGCCGAAGGCTGCGATCTTTTGATCTGGCCTTTGAAGATCAAGATCAAAAGATCGCAGCCTTCGGCAGCTCCTACAGGGGGCATCGAATTTGAGTTGGCCCGCCGGTTTTTCGTGGGGGGTTTGGGGGGGCTTTAGCCCTTGACTGTTGGTTCAAACATGGAGAGATCGGGATGGTATTTTCATCCAACGTGTTCCTGTTTCTGTTCTTGCCGATCTTTCTCGGCTTGTACTACTTGAGCGGGCAACGCTATCGCAATTTGCTGCTGCTGATCGCCAGCTACGTGTTCTACGCCTGGTGGCGTGTGGACTTCCTCGCGCTGTTCGCCGCTGTCACGCTGTGGAACTACTGGATCGGCCTGAAAGTCGGTGCCGCCGGCGTGCGAACCAAACCGGCGCAGCGCTGGCTGTTGCTCGGTGTCGCAGTCGACCTGTGCATCCTCGGCTACTTCAAGTACGCCAACTTCGGCGTCGACAGCATCAACGCGATGATGACGTCGGTCGGTCTGTCGCCGTTCATCCTCACCCACGTGCTGCTGCCGATCGGTATCTCGTTCTACATCTTCGAGTCGATCAGCTACATCATCGACGTGTATCGCGGCGACACCCCGGCCACACGCAACCTGATCGACTTCGCCGCCTTCGTCGCGATCTTCCCGCACTTGATTGCCGGCCCGGTGTTGCGTTTCCGCGACCTCGCCGACCAGTTCAACAACCGCACGCACACCCTCGACAAGTTTTCCGAGGGCTGCACGCGGTTCATGCAGGGTTTCATCAAAAAGGTCTTCATCGCTGACACCCTCGCGGTGGTCGCTGACCATTGCTTCGCCCTGCAAAACCCGACCACCGGTGACGCCTGGCTTGGCGCACTGGCCTACACCGCGCAGCTGTATTTCGACTTCTCCGGTTACAGCGACATGGCCATCGGTCTGGGCTTGATGATGGGTTTCCGCTTCATGGAAAACTTCAAACAGCCGTACATCAGCCAGTCGATTACCGAGTTCTGGCGCCGCTGGCACATCAGCCTGTCGACCTGGCTGCGTGACTATCTGTACATCACCCTCGGCGGTAACCGTAAAGGCACGCTGATGACCTATCGCAACCTGTTCCTGACCATGCTCCTCGGTGGTCTGTGGCACGGCGCGAACATCACCTACATCGTCTGGGGCGCCTGGCACGGCATGTGGCTGGCGATTGAAAAAGCGCTGGGTCTGAACACCTCGCCACGCAGCCTCAACCCGATCCGCTGGGCGCTGACCTTCCTGCTCGTGGTCATGGGCTGGGTGATCTTCCGCGCCGAAAACCTGCACGTTGCCGGCCGTATGTACGGCGCCATGTTCAGCTTCGGTGAATGGTCGTTGTCGGAACTCAATCAGGCCAGTCTCACCGGTCTGCAAGTGGCGACTCTGGTTGTGGCGTACGTGACGCTGGCCTTCTTCGGTCTGCGTGATCTGTACACCAACCAGCCGCCGGCCAAGACCAAGCCTGAAGTCAACGTCGAGGCCAACGGCCCAGCGACGGCGACTCCGGGAATGATCAAAGCAGCGCCTGGCGAAAACCCGGCGAGCATCCATGAGCCTGGCTACACCGTCGGTGTCGAAGCCCAGGTGCAACCGGCCTACTGGAGCGCGGACTGGTCGCGCTACGTGATGCGCGGCTTGATCCTGCTGCTATTCATCGCCTCGATTCTCAAACTCTCGGCGCAAAGCTTCTCGCCGTTCCTTTACTTCCAGTTCTGAGGGATCTGACATGACCCGCTCATTACGCATCTTCTACATCGCCCTGTTCCTGGTGACCCTGTTGGTCCTCGGTGTGTGGTCGGTTCGCAGCTTCTTCGGCTTCAGCACCAATGCCGAGGCAACGGTGCTCAACGGCCGCTGGACCAAGGCTGTAGAAACGCACTACGACGATGAATTTCCGATCAAGCGTCTGGGCACCAACCTCTGGGCCGCGCTGGATTTCAAACTGTTCAACGAAGGTCGTCCGGGCGTGGTGCTCGGTCGCGATCAGTGGTTGTACAGCGATGAGGAATTCAACCCGATCGTCAACGAAGAGCTGAACCTGCAAGGCAACTACGCGCTGGTCGAAGGCGTACGCCAGACCCTGAAAGCGAAAGGCGTGAAACTGGTGATGGCGATCGTGCCGGCCAAGGTTCGTCTGTACCCGGAGCATCTGGGTGAAGTGAAACCGGCGAGCATCCACGAAAATCTCTATCAGGATTTCCACAACCGTGTAGCTGCCGACAAGATCCTCGCCCCTGACCTGCTCAAGCCGTTCCAACAGGCCAAGCAGAGCGGTCAGCAAGTGTTCCTGCGCACCGACACGCACTGGACGCCGGAAGGCGCCGAGATTGCCGCGAACACCCTGGCGAAAACTATCGCCGACAAGTTCCCGCTGAGCGGCGAGCCGCAACGCTTCGTCACCACCCCGGCGGAGAAGGTCACGCACAAGGGCGATCTGCGTCTGTTCCTGCCGCTTGATCCGCTGTTTGAAAACCTGATGCCGGCACAAGAGCCGCTGCAAAAGCGCAACACCGTCGCGGCTGGCGATCAGCCTGCCGGTGACGACGCGCTGTTCGCCAGCAATGAAGTGCCGGTGGCACTGGTCGGCACCAGCTACAGCGCCAACCCCAACTGGAACTTCGTCGGTGCGCTGAAACAAGCGCTGCACAGCGACGTGGTGAGCTACGCCGAAGACGGCCACGGCCCGATCCTGCCAATGCTCAGCTACCTGAAAAGCGATGACTTCAAGAACAGCCCGCCACAGGTGCTGATCTGGGAGTTTCCTGAACGATATCTGCCTGTGAACAACGAAATCGGCGACGCCGACCCGCAGTGGGTCGCAGAGCTTAAACAAGCCGGCGCGCGCCAACAAAACGTAGCAATCAACACTAAATCCGAGACGCCCGATCGGGCGCAAAACTGAAAGAGAGGTACACCATGACTTTCACTACTACTCCTCGTCGTCTCGCAAAACGCATTGCACTGGTTGCAGGTTTGAGCGTGCTGTCGGTTCAAGCTTTCGCCGGTGGTGACGCCGCACTTTATGGCCCGACTGCACCGAAAGGCTCGTCCTTCGTGCGTGTCTACAACGCCAGCAACGCTGAAGTCAGCGCCACCGTCGGCAGCACCAACCTGAGCGACGTTGCGCCACTGGCCAGCAGCGACTTCAGCTTCATGCCGGGCGGTGATTACAGCGCCAAAGTCGGCAGCCAGACCCTGCCGGTGAAACTCGCCGGTGACCACTACTACACCCTGGTCAACAACGCTTCCGGCGCGCCGCAACTGATCGAAGAGCCGCCGTTCAAGAACAAGCAGAAATCCCTGGTACGCGTGCAGAACCTCAGCGACAAGCCGCTGACCCTGAAGACCGCCGACGGCAAGACCGACGTGGTGCCGAACGTGGCCGCCAAGGGCCGTGGCGAACGTGAAATCAACCCGGTGAAAGTCAGCCTGGCGCTGTACGAAGGTGACAAGAAAGTCGGCGACGTAAAACCGGTCGCCCTTGAGCGCGGCGAAGCGGCGGTGCTGTACGTCACCGGCAGCGGCAGCAGCCTGTCGCCAGTCTGGGTAAAACGCCCGGTATCGACCCGCTAACAAATTTTTCCCGAACTGACCCGGTTCCCTGTGGGAGCTGGCTTGCCAGCGATGCAGACACCTCGGTTCTGCAGATACACCGAG
Organism: Pseudomonas sp. PB103; assembly: GCF_009764635.1. Lineage (NCBI taxonomy): Bacteria > Pseudomonadati > Pseudomonadota > Gammaproteobacteria > Pseudomonadales > Pseudomonadaceae > Pseudomonas > Pseudomonas sp. PB103. The sequence continues at coordinate 24,340 of NZ_RWIL01000029.1, forward strand.
GTGATGCCATCGCTGGCAAGCCAGGCTCCCACAGGGACCGAGGTGAGAGTTCGGGTACGAAACAAAAACAAGAGTGAAACGACACAGCGTTCGTGCCTCTAACCAATCGATTTTATGGAGTAAACAATATGATTCCGGTGATCTTGTCAGGTGGTAGCGGTTCACGTCTTTGGCCGCTTTCGCGTAAGCAGTTCCCTAAACAATTCCTCGCCCTGACCGGCGAACACACCCTGTTCCAGCAGACCCTCGAGCGCCTGGTGTTCGAAGGCATGGACACCCCGATCGTGGTCTGCAACAAGGATCACCGCTTCATCGTCAACGAGCAGTTGGCCAATCGTAAGCTGGAATGCCAGCGCATCCTGATGGAACCGTTCGGCCGCAACACCGCGCCGGCCGTGGCACTGACTGCGATGATGCTGGTCAATGAAGGTCGCGATGAACTGATGCTGGTGCTGCCGGCCGACCACGTGCTGGAAGACCAGAAAGCCCTGCAACGCGCGCTCGCCCTGGCCACCGTCGCTGCGGAAAACGGCGAAATGGTGTTGTTCGGCGTGCCGGCGACCAAACCGGAAACCGGTTACGGCTACATCAAGTCCACCGGCGATTCGCTGCTGCCCGAAGGCGTCAGCCGCGTCTCGCACTTCGTCGAGAAACCAGACGTCAAACGCGCCACCGAGTACGTTGCGTCCGGCGGTTACTACTGGAACAGCGGCATGTTCCTGTTCCGCGCCAGCCGCTTCCTCGAAGAACTGAAAAAGCACGACCCGGACATCTACGACACCTGCCTGCTGACCCTTGAGCGCAGCGAGCAGGACAACGACACCGTGACCTTCGACGAAGCCACGTTCGCCTGCTGCCCGGACAACTCCATCGACTACTCCGTCATGGAGAAAACCCAGCGCGCCTGCGTGGTGCCGCTGACCGCTGGCTGGAGCGATGTCGGTTGCTGGTCGTCGCTGTGGGAAGTCAACGAGAAAGACGCCAACGGCAACGTCACCAAAGGCGATGTGGTGATTCAGGACAGCAAGAACTGCATGATCCACGGCAACGGTAAACTGGTGTCGGTGATCGGTCTGGAAAACATTGTCGTGGTCGAAACCAAAGACGCGATGATGATCGCCCACAAAGACAAGGTTCAGGGCGTCAAGCAAATGGTCAACACGCTCAACGAGCAAGGCCGCAGCGAAACCCAGAACCACTGCGAGGTTTATCGTCCGTGGGGCTCGTACGACTCGGTGGACATGGGCGGGCGTTTCCAGGTCAAGCACATCTCGGTAAAACCGGGCGCGTGCCTGTCGCTGCAGATGCACCACCACCGCGCCGAACACTGGATCGTGGTCAGCGGCACCGCCGAAGTGACCTGCGATGAAAACGTGTTCCTGCTCTGCGAAAACCAGTCGACCTACATCCCGATCGCCTCGGTGCACCGTCTGCGCAACCCGGGCAAGATCCCGCTGGAAATCATCGAAGTTCAGTCGGGCTCGTACCTGGGTGAAGACGACATCGAACGCTTCGAAGATATCTACGGCCGCTCCACCCCGATCGAGCGTGGCGTGTCGGTGAAAACCATCGCGCAGTGATCGATCTGCAATAAGAAGCCCCCGTCCAGCCCGCTGCGTCCCCTATCCGCAGTGGGTTGGGCGGGGGCTTTTTTTTTAGAAGCGAAAGATCGCAGCCTGCGGCAGCTCCTACAGGGCAAACGCGTTCCAACTGTAGGAGCTGCCGCAGGCTGCGATCTTTTGACTTTGCCCTTCCCATCGCCAACCTCACCTACGCTTAGGTAGGATGACCCTCTCTCTCCTAGAGGTTGTACACATGTTCATCGGCATTTTGCTGGTCATCACCTGGCTGATCCTGTTGCTGCGCTATCCGGCCAAGGCGTTGCCGGTCTCGGTGGCGGCGGCGATTGGTCTGGGCCTTGTAGCCGTTTGGGTGGTGTGGCTGGACAACCGCGAGATCAAGCAATTGGCACGCCTTGAGCTGCGCATCGCCTACGCGCCCGAGCAATGCCCGGCGGATCGTCCATTGCAGTTGAAGATGAACAACGGCAATAGCGTGCCGCTGACCGAACTGCGCTGGCGCATTGCAGCGTATGCGCCGGGTGACACGGTCAACCTCGCTGACAACCAGTACACCGCTCCACGCTACCGCGGACCCGGCGAACTACAGGCCGGCGGCAGTTGGGAAGACTGTCTGCCACTGCCGCCGCTGCGCCCCGGTTATCGTCCGCAAACCCTGGAGTTTCGCGCCGAGCGCTTGCAGGGCAGCTTTTCCGACTGATCTCCTTCCCCATAATTTTGCATAAGGAATGCGCCATGCCCGTCGCGTTGATTACCGGTTGTTCCAGCGGCATCGGTCGCGCCCTCGCCGATGCGTTCAAAGCCGCCGGTTTCGAAGTCTGGGCCAGTGCGCGCAAGACCGAGGACGTGGCTGCGCTCAGCGCCGCCGGTTTCACCGCCGTGCAGCTGGATGTCAACGACGGCGCGGCGCTGGAGCAACTCGCCGAGCGAATCAATCAGCAACACGGCGGCCTCGATGTGCTGATCAACAACGCCGGTTATGGTGCCATGGGGCCGTTGCTCGACGGCGGTGTGCCGGCCATGCAGCGGCAGTTCGAAACCAATGTGTTTTCGATTGTCGGCGTGACGCGTGCGCTGTTCCCGGTGCTGCGCCGGGCCAAAGGTCTGGTGGTGAACATCGGCAGTGTCTCGGGCATTCTGGTCACTCCGTTTGCCGGTGCGTATTGCGCCTCGAAAGCGGCGGTGCATGCCTTGAGCGACGCCCTGCGCATGGAGTTGGCACCGTTCGGCGTTCGACTGATGGAGGTGCAACCGGGTGCCATTCAGTCAAGCTTCGCCAAGAATGCCGGGCACGAGGCTGAACAATTGATCAACGAGCAATCGCCGTGGTTTCCCCTGCGTGAGGGCATCCGCGCACGGGCCAAGGCCTCGCAGGACAATCCGACGCCGGCCAGCGAGTTTGCCGCGGTATTGTTGAAAGCCGTACAGCAAAACCAACCGCCTCGACTGATTCGCATCGGCAACGGCAGCCGGGCGTTGCCGCTTCTCGCGGCGTTGCTGCCCAAGGGGTTGCTGGAGAAGACGCTGATGAAGCGCTTCGGCTTGAATCGTCAGATCTGAGCCTGGGAAAACCCTAAATCCTCCCAGGCGAACTTGATCCCCAAAACACTCAACAGTGCAAAAATGATCAATGACAGAGACAATCCAAGTCCAAAGAACGTACCAGCGATGATTTCACGGGGGTTGGCAGGGTTATAGAACACACTTACCGTGTCTCCCGCTTTGGCACCGGAGAACTCATCTCTGAATTCATGAATGACCGGTGTGCCGTCCGCCGTGACAAAGGCAACCGTTCGGGTAGTGGTGTAACTATGGCCGCTGCCGACATTCGTCATCCTTGAGCTTGAGGTGCTCAAGACTTGCGCCGGAGCCTTGAGGCCCCTGATTCTCAGATCAAAAAAATCGTAGCCCTGATAAACAGCGCCGACGGTACTGAGCAGCGCCATCAATGCGAAGATAAATCCCGCGATGTACTTCATCCGCTTGCTCCTTGCAGGCTGGAAAGGGCCGGCAATATAACGATCCTGCCCTGTGCCAACAACCCGAACCGCGCCATGACGGTTGTGCAGCCAGGCGCATTCAGTAAAATGCGCGCACTTGAGACCTTCGCGGCGTTTGTGCCCGGCTCATGCAGCATGGAATCGCTGGCGTAACACTGAAGCACGGATTGCTTGACCCTCCTGCCCTCCCTTGCCCGTTCCATGCGACTTTTACTCAATCGCAGATCAGGGAATATCCATTGAAAGTTTTCAACGTGCTGCCACTGGCATTGGTTGCTTTGCTGGCAGGTTGCAGCGCTACGTCCGACCAGTCCTCGCCGAAACAGTCATCGCTCAACGACACGCTGCCCAAGCTGACCTTGCAAAGTGTGCTGCCGACGCCAACCAGCAATGAACACTGCAATGCACAAATGGACAGCGACATCCTCTTTGGTCTTGGTTTTCAACTGTACGAAGATCAGGAATGGGATTCGGCCAAAAGCTGCCTGGAACTGGCCGCGCCGAAACACACTCGCGCTTTCTGCTATCTGTCGATCATTGCCGGCCAGGACGAAAGCAAATCCGCGGAGCAACGCAGCACCGACGCCTTCAACTACATGGCCTATTCGGCAACACAGAACGACTGGTGTGCTGAATACGGTCTGTACCAGGTCTACCAATACGGCGGCGATGGCGTGAAGGCGGATCCTGCACTGGCCAGCCGTTGGCTGGAGCGTTCTTCGCTGCACGGCTACCCTGAAGCGCAAAAGGAACTGATCAGCCAGTACGAAGCCCAAGGCAACCTGGCCGCCGCTTATGCCTGGACGAAAATCCTCGCCAAGGCTGATGACACCACCGCGACCGATGCGCTGAAAGCCAAGATGAGCGCTGCGCAAATCGCCGAAGGCGACAAGCTGTTCAACGAGCTAGGCACTCAGGTCACGAGCAAGAAAGCCATGTTTGCCGAAGCCCGTGAAGAAGACGTCGGCCGCTACTCCGCCGAGATCTATAAAGACTACCCGGACACCTTCAAAGGCTTGTCGTCGACTGAGCGTTATGACTACGTGAAACAGTCCATGTACAAAGCCATTGACCTGCCGTTCACCAAAAGCCGTGGCCATGCACTGAGCTACATTGTGGTAAACCGCGCCGCTCAGCTGAAAAAACCGGACGCCAATATCGCCAATGACAAGCGCATCGTCGCCCTCATGGAAGATGACGAGTTATCGGTCAATGAAACCATCGAGCAAGCGCTGGTGGTCGTGAACAAGTACTACAAGTAAAGCTTGCGTGGCCCCACAGGCCATGTGCTGCCGTCGCGGGCAAGCCTTGCTCCTACAGGACTCGGCGTTATTCGGGATACAGGGAATAACGCACAACCGGTAGGAGCAAGGCTTGCCCGCGAAGAGGCCAGCCCCCTCACCACAAACCTTCACCCCCAACCCTTCATGAAATCAATGAACGCGCGCACCTTCAGCGGCAAATGCCGCGTGTCCGGATACAACGCATACACCCCTTGCTGAGCAAACCGGTAATCCGCCAACAAGCGCTGCAAGCGTCCGGCGTCCAGATCCTCCTGAATCAACCATTGCGGCAAAATCGCCACGCCTTGCCCGGTCAACGCAAATGCCCGCAACGTCGCCGAGTTGTCCGCGACGATGGCCGTGGTGCCCGGTTTTGGCTGGTAAAAATGCTCGGTGCCAAAGGGATCGGCCACGGTCATTTCCGGCACCCGCCCATGGCCCAATGTCGGCATTGATTCCAATACGGCCAGCGTGGCAACCGGTGCAAAACGCTCAACCAGACTCGGCGCGGCCACCGCGAATACCTCGAATGTCGACAACTGCACCGCACGCAAATTGGAGTCGTGCATGCGCCCCAGACGAATCGCCATGTCGAACCGTTCGGAGATCAGATCGGCATGGGTCGAGGACGTCGACAGGTGAATATTCAACTGCGGTTGCTGCTGACGAAACACCTCCAGCGCCGGCACCACCTGGGCCAATGCAAACTCCACCGTGGTGGTGATGCGCAACGTACCCTTGAGCTGTGAATGCTCCGAACGGGCTTCCTCGATCGCCAATCGTGCTTCGTCCAACGTACGCAAACAGCGTCGATAAAAACGCTCGCCGGCGTCGGTCAGCGCCAGTTGCCGGGTATTACGGGTGAGCAAGGTAACGCCCAATTCTTCCTCCAGCCGCTTGAGGTTGAAGCTCACCACCGCGCGCGTCTGGCCCAGCGTGTCGGCGGCAGCAGTCAACGAACCGGCCTCAACCACCGCTTTGAATGTGTCGAAACGGTCGAGACTGACCATGTTCACGGCACTCCTTGTCAAAATAATTTTGACAAACTAGCAGGCAAACCAGCGTTTTCCTATGGCCTGAAGCGCCCTACCCTGCACGCCTCATCACAGGGAAGCTGCCATGGCTTATCGCTCAAAAGTCGCGCTGGTGTATTTGTTGGGGTTCGCCCTCGACTTGCTGAACATGTTTGTCGCCAGCATTGCCTACCCCGACATCGCCCAACAACTGCACGCCTCGGTGACCGAACTGGCGTGGATCACCAACGCCTACATGCTCGGCCTGACGCTGATCATTCCCCTGAGCGTGTGGCTGGCGGCGCGGGTTGGTGAACGACGGCTGATTCTCGCCTCGCTGCTGTTGTTCGCGATTGGCTCGGCACTGGTGGCGCAGGCGGGATCGATTGAAAGTTTGATTGGCTGGCGTCTGCTGCAAGGGCTCGGTGGCGGGCTGTTGCTGCCAGTGGGTCAAGCGCTGGCCTATCGAGAGTTTCCGCCGACGCAGCGCGCGCATTTCACCGGTGTGGTGTTGCTGGTGGCGCTGATGGTGCCTGCATTGTCGCCAGCGGCGGGTGGATTGATCGTCCAAGCGTTGTCGTGGCGGTGGATTTTCTACCTGAATTTGCCGGTGACGCTGCTCGCTTTCGGGCTTGGCCTGCTGTGGCTGAAACCTGATCAGCCCGCTGGCCAACGTCCGACTCTGGATGCCCGCGGCCTGCTGCTGGCGGCGTCGGCCCTGAGCCTGTTGTTGATCGCCGTCAGCCTGGTGAGCGAAGCCGATAGCCGAACCCTCGGTGTCCTCGTCCTGCTGCTCAGCCTGCTCACCCTGTGCCTTTACCTGCGCGACGGCTGGCGCAAGCCTGCCGCGATCCTCGACCTGCAACTGATCAGGAATCCGTCGTTACGTTTGGCGATGTTGATTTATTTGTGCGTTCCCGGCGTGTTCACCGGTACGCACATGATTGCCGTGCTGTACCTGCACAACCTCGGCGTCGGCGCCGCACAAACCGGTGCATTGATGCTGCCGTGGGCGGCGGGTTCGGGCGTGGCGATCATGCTCGGCAAACGCAGTTTCAACCGCCTCGGCCCCAAACCGTTGCTGAGCGCCGGCATGCTCCTGCAGTGTCTCGGCATCATTTTACTGATGCGCATCGAACAACCCGCCAGCACCGCGCTGATCATCGCCTACGCCCTGATGGGGCTGGGCGGCAGCCTGTGCAGCGTCACTGCACAGACCTTGGCCTTTGTCGGCATCGCGCCTGAAAAAATGGGCCACTCCAGCGCGCTGTGGAACATCAATCGGCAGCTCGGATTTTGTCTCGGCGCGGCGCTGCTCAGCTCTTTGCTGGGTGCTTCGGGCGGTGAAGGTTTCCGCTACTGCTTCCTGGCCGCCGCGCTGCTGACGTTAATGCCCATGATCAGCGTGCTTCGGTTCGACTCGACGGCAGTGCTCGCGCTGCTGACTTCACCTCCCCTCAAGGAAAAATCTACATGAATGACGACAGCGAATATTTTGAAGAAGTGATTCAGGCACACGAAGCCATCGAGCGATGGTTTGCCCTGGAGGAAGACGACGCAGCGCTGGAGAGATTACTGAACAGGTTTTCAGCCGAATTCTCCATGGTTTCGCCATTGGGCCGGGTGTTGAATTTCGAGGCCTTGAGCGCGTTGTTTCGGATGGCTGGAGGGAAAAAACCCGGGTTCAGGATTGAGCTCAGTGAACTGCGCGCGATTGCGCTGCACGAACGCGGGGCGACGGTGAGTTACCGAGAGCAGCAAACCGATGCAAGCGGGTCGTATACGGATCGGCGCTCGACGGTGGTTTTTGAAAAACACTCATCCGGGCGAGTGATCTGGCGACACTTGCAGGAGACGTTCTGCCAACGCTGAAGTCGTCGGTCGCTACCTGTTACTTCTGACAGTAGACGTATCGAAAACATCGGCCGTAGTCTTTCAGAACAAGCACCCACAGTTTCCTGCGCGGTATCGAGTGGATGGTGTCGTGAATGCCTTGTACCCCACGTTGAAAACACCACATCAATCGACAACGGCGGACAACTGATGACGCTTTCACATCCCAAGGCGAACCGGTCACCCGGCACGCCAGATCCAGCATTCGGCGATGAAGACAGCATTGCCTACCTGAGTAAATTACTGGATGACGATCCAGCATTCCAAGTGCTATCCCTGTTCATGGGACTCAGTAGTGATCTACAAGGCAAGACGATCTTCAGTGCCTACGTGCATCACGAAGAACAGTACAAATATGTCATTGGACGCACCGACAGCGACGGCACTCTCGATCGGACGTTCGCCAACAATGGCATTTTATTGGGAAGCTTCAATTCCGGGGCGGCGTGTTCCGGCGGCAAGTTGGTGGTGCAGCAAAGCGAACCTGGACTTATCTACATGCAAGGCTGGACGGAAGGCCCTTCAGGTTGGGCTGATCTGGCGATTACGTGCGTCGATAAGCACGGTCAACCCAACCCCTCCTTTGGCAACAACGGCAGCGTTGTCATCGCAACGCCCGTGCACGAGGAACTGCTGACAGACTCCTGTACCTTGCAGATTCAGCCAGATGGCAAGCTGTTGGTCACCGCCAACTACTTACTGCGCCACAATGAGTTGCAGCTGACAACGGGCGTGGTTTTTCGTCTTCTATCAAATGGAGAACCTGACACGGGGTTCAATGGCAATGGTCGCTGGGAACTGAAAATACCTGATCCCCATGCCGCGACGGCCATCAATGGCTGCCTTTCTCAGGGTGGCAATGTGGTCATTGCAGGCCATGTCCGAACCCAGCCTGCGTACAACGTCGCGACGCTGGTACGGCTGGACAACAAAGGCGAGGTTGACAAGAGTTTTGGCGATTCGTCAGGCTTTTATTTCGTATATCTGCCCGATCATGGCTCAGTGTTCAATACCGTAATCGAAAGAGCCGACCATAGTTTGATCGCTGCGGGCGAAGCCTTTACCCGAGGAGCTCCTCACCAGTTGGGCCTGCTGGTTGCGCTGACGCCCAATGGCAGCCCCCATCTCATGTTCAACCAGGGCAAACCGCTGCTGACCCAGTTCGATGCTGATCGTGATAACGACTGGAGCTGTGCACTGGCACAACCCGATAATAAAATTGTGGTTGCTGCTGCTTTTTGGTGGCCACTGCTTGCCCGGTTCAATGTGGACGGGAGCCTGGACACCACGTTCAACAGCACCGGCTACACCCCTGCGGACTTCACAATAAAAAGCGCGCCGGTTCAACTGGTCTCCCGTCAGGACGGGCGAATCATCGTCAGCGCCAACATCACCGGGGTTAACCCCGAAGGCATCGGTGTCATGAAATGTTTCCTCAGCTAAACCCGCCGCACCGTTGAGCCCCCCGCCTATTAAAGGTGAGGGAACTCAGAGAATTACTCCACTCCCTGATTTACCACCACCGTACAGGTAATCCCCGCTGCCAACAGAACCCCCTCCGGCACTTCATCAATGTGAATCCGCACTGGCACGCGCTGCGCCAACCGCACCCAGTTAAACGTCGGATTCACATCCGCAATCAACTCGCGGCTTTCCGGGTTGTCGCGGTCGTAGATGCCACGGGAAATACTTTCCACGTGGCCCTTGAGCACTTCGCCGCTCATCAACTGCATATCGGCCTTGTCGCCGACTTTCACGTGGGGCAGTTTGGTCTCTTCGAAGAAGCCGTAAACCCAGAACGAGTTCATGTCGACCACGGCCATCTTCGCCTCGCCGATGCGCGCGTAGTCGCCGCGATGCACGTTGAGGTTGGTCACGTAACCGTCGACCGCCGCGCGCACTTCGGTGCGTTTGAGGTTGAGTTCGGCAGCTTCCAGTTGCGCCTGCGCGTGTTGGTAATCGGCCAGAGCGGCGTCGGCGATGTTGCTGGCGTCGTCGCGGTTTTCCTTGGAAATGACCAGGTTGTCGAGGTCGGCGCGGCGGTGGGCGTTGACCTTGCGCATCTCCCACGTCGACTTGCGCGAAGCGACCAGCGATTGTGCTTGTTTGACCGCGATGCGGTAGTGCTCGGGGTCGATCTGCATGAGCAAATCGCCCTTTTTCACCAGTTGGTTGTCGCGCACCGGCACGTCGATAACCTCGCCGGTAACGTCGGCGGCAACGTTGATAATGTCGGCGCGCACGCGGCCGTCGCGGGTCCACGGCGTGTTCATGTAGTGCTCCCACAACGTGCGGCCGATCCACAGCGCCAGGGCCAGCACCAGCAGGGTCGCGAGCAGGCTGAAAAACTTTTTCATGGGGACGTTCTCAACGGTAGACAGTCAGCGCCATGGCGCCGAACAGACAGGTAAACAGACTCAGGCGCAGCAGCGCCGGGTGCCAGAAAAAACGGTACAAATCGAAGCCGGACAAGAACCGGTCCACCGCCCAGGCCAGTGCCGCTGCGATGAAAAACATCAAGGTCATGGTCGGCATGTACACGCCGTGGAAGGCGATTTCACGAGGCATGGGCAAGTCCTTCGGGCTTGGCGATGGCGTAGGCAGCGAGCGGTGATTGCGGGTCGAGCAGCGAGGTGCGGATGAAGTGCAAATAGCTCTTCACCCGGCGCAATGCGGAGGTATCGAAATGCGGCGCGAACGGCTCATCGGTCGCCGCGACTCGACTGATTGCGTGATCGACAGCGACCAGTGCGCGTTCGAGATTACTGGTGTTCGGTTGCAGAAACAGTCGCACCAACGCGCGGCCCATCACGCGGATTGACTGCCGCCACGGCTGCGATTCGGCATAGGCCGGGTGCACCGGCAGGATCGCCTGTTCCTTGCGTAACTCGATGATCGCGTGGCCGACTTCGAGCACCACGAACATCCAGCGCAGCAGATTCTTTTGCACCTTAGGTTCCCCGGCCGCGAGACCGTAGGCCTGATGCAGCAAATCGCGGGTGCGGCTCTCGAAACTCGAGGCCAGACCTTTGAGTTTGCCGCTGATGGCGTAAACCACTTGGCCGCGCAGATCCTGCTCCAGTCGCTTCCATAACCAGCGACTGTTCGGCGGCAGAATAATCGCCCCCGCAGCGGCACAGACCAACATGCCCATGACCATGGCGATGTAGTCGTTGATGAAGGTGTAGGGGTTGTAGATCGTCAGGTTGTCCGGCACCGAACCGGTGCTGAAGAAGATCAGCAGACCGAGGCCGACACCGGCGTATTGCGGCCGCGATGTGAGAAACGAGCCGAGCACGATCACCGGCGCGAGCATCACGCACAGCAGCGGGAAACCGTCGATCCACGGGAAGATGAAAAACATCTCGACGAAGCCGATCAGGGCACCGAGGAAGGTGCCGCAGGCCATCTGGAAAGCCATGCGTTTCGGGTTAGGTGTGGCAGCTGAAAGGCCCACGGTGGCGGCGGCGATCAGGGTCATCGTCGCGCCGCTTGGCCACGCGGTGGCGACCCAGTAGCTGCCGAGCACCACCAGAATGAACGAGGCGCGAATGCCCGAAGCCGCTGCCGCCCACCAGTTGGTTTGCGGGGTGAACGGCTCGTCCCAGCGCTCGCGTTCGTGGCGGTGATCGGCCAAGGAAGCGTGGGTCTGTGCATAACTGTGCAGGTCGTCGACGAAGCGATAAAGCAGCTCGTACGCGGTGTGGAAATCCAGTTGTTCGGCTTCGCTCGGATCTGTGTCCTGAAAGACCCCGCGCAGGGTTCGCACACGTACCGGCAACCCTTCTTTGTAGGTCGCCAGCGCAGTTGCCAAACGAGCGGCATCGGGACTGGTGAGGGCGCGGCCGCTGAAGCCGTCGAGCACTTCGGCGAGATCCTGCAGGCCCGGTCTGATCGCCGCGACCACGTGTTCTTCGCCATTGACGCGCAGGCGTTCGAGCAATTGATGGAGGGCGTTGAAGCGTGTGGTGATGCCCATGAATTCGCTGTTCAAACGGCTCAGGCGACCGTTGCGTCGGCGCATGTGCGGGTCTTCGAAAACCGTCACGCTGCGCAAACCTTCGAGGCCAACGGCTTCGGCGATGAAGCGCACGTTGCTCGCCTCGAAAGACTCGGCTTTGCTGCGTCCGCGCAGGCCATCGGTGACGAACAGCGCGAACACGCCGAAACGCTGATACAAGGCGTTGCGCATGGCGGCGCTGGCGGTTTGCGGCAGGATCGCGGCGCTGATCACGGTCGCGCAAAGAATCCCCAGCGAGATCTCCAGCACTCGCCACACGGCCGCCATGAACGCGCCATCCGGGTGCGCCAGCGCCGGCAAACCGACCATCGCGGCGGTGTAACCGGCGAGGACGAAACCGTAGGCGCGGAAGTTGCGGCAACGCGCGGCGCCGGCCGAGCAGATGCCGACCCAGATCGCCAGTGAGCCGAGAAACAGTTCGGTGTTTTGCGCGAACAAGGCGATCAGCGTGACCATCATCGCCGACCCGGCGAGGGTGCCGAGGAAGCGATAGAAACTCTTGGCAAACACCTGGCCGCTCTGCGGCTGCATGACGATGAACACGGTGATCATCGCGGTGCGCGGTTGCGGCAGTTCCAGGCGCATGGCCAGCCACAGCGTGAGGAATGCGGCGAGCAACACCTTGAAGATGTAGACCCAGGTCACGCCATCGCTGCGCGCCCAGTCGAAAAATCCACGGCGCCATTCCAGGGAGTAGAGCCAGCGCAGCGGTGCGGGCAACGGAGTCATTAAATCCTGCTCAATGATCGAGAATTGAAGAATTTTCTGTGGTCACTGCAAAACCTGTGGTGAGGGGATTTATCCCCGACCGGCGGCGCAGCCGTCGTAAAACCGGTGAGTGCGGTGATCCTGAAAAAATGGGGTGGATGGTTTTGGGGCTGCTTCGCAGCCCATCGGGGATAAATCCCCTCGCCACAAGTAGTCACTAGGCCAAGGTTTGGGTTCACCGCAGCAGTGCCGGGGTTTTCGGGGCATGAGTTTTCTCGGCCGTCGGTACGTCGTTGCCGGCCCCGAGGCCACCACCCAGCGCGGTCACCAGTTCGGCATGCGCACTGAGACGTGCGGCCTGCACTTGCTGCTGCACTTGCTGTTGCTTGAACAGCAACGTCTGCGCATTGAGCACGTTGAGGTAATCGGTGAGCCCACGCTGATAGGCGATCATCGCGATGTCGTAGGTTTTCTGCGCCGTGGCTACAGACTCGGCGGCAAAACCTTGCTGCTTGTCCATCGACTCGCGGCGGATCAGCTGGTCGGAAATGTTCTTCAGCGCATTCACCAGCGTCTGGTTGTAATGCGCCACGGCGATGTCGTAACCGGCGGAGGCTTCACCGAGTTCGGCACGCAAGCGCCCACCGTCAAAGATCGGCAACGAGATCGCCGGGCCGACGTTGTAGTTGAGTTTTTTGCCGGTTAAAAACTCCAGCGCGCCGCCACCCGTGGCCATGTAACCGAGGCTGCCGACCAGATCGACATTGGGATAAAACCCGGCATGCGCCACGTCGATCCCGCGTGCCTGCGCCGCGACCTGCCAGCGACTGGCGACCACATCCGGCCGCTGACCGAGCAGCTCGGCCGGCAATGCCGACGGCAATTTCAGTGCGGCGCCGAGGGACAAGGTCGGGCGCTGCAACTGCGCGCCTTCGCCCGGGCCTTTACCCGCCAGCGCGGCAAGTTGATTGCGGCTGAGGGCAATCTCTTCATCCAGCGCATCGATTTGTCGATGGGTTTCCGGCAACGGCGTTTCGGCCTGACTGACTTCGAAATGCGTGCCGATCCCGCCGTTCAAACGCTTCTGCGCCAGATCGAGAATCTGTTGTTGCTGCTTGAGCGTCGCCGCGACGATGTCGCGCTGGGCGTAATGCAGCGACAGTTCGATGTAGGCGCGGACGATGTTGTTCTGCAATTCCAGCTGCGCCAATCGCGCTTCGGCCGCGCTCATGTGCGCCAGATCCACCGCGCGCTCGCTGCTATTGCTTTCGCGGCCCCAGAGGTCGAGGGCGTAGCTGAAACCCAGCGCAGCGTTGTTGTCCCACGTCGTGGTGTTGGCCAGATCACCCGGGCCATAGAACTGATCGGTCGGCCAGTTGTGGCGTTTGAGCGTCGATTCGCCATTGACCTGCAACGACTCGGCCGCCTCGGCGACACCGGCCATGGCTTTCGCCTGACGCACTCGCGCGGCAGCCATGGCCATGCTCGGGCTGCCTTGCACGGCGAGGTCGATCCAGCGGTTGAGTTGCGGGTCGCCGTAGGCTTGCCACCATTGCGCGGTGGGCCAGTTGGCGTCACGGGCAGCGTGGGCGATGGCGTCGTCGGTGGCCAGTGAATTGGCTTCCAACGCCTTGCCCTGCGGGACAATTCCGTCAGTTGAGATGCAGCCGCTGAGACCCAGGGTAAAAGCCAGAACACTGAGCGGCAAAAGCGCTCTGTTGATGCGACGCGGCACAGCTGCGAATTCCTGAGAAGAGGATAAGGCGGGGCGTGTTCTCTGTAGGAGCTGCCGCAGGCTGCGATCTTTTGATCTTGATTCCCTTAAACCAAAATCAAAAGATCGCAGCCTG
>NZ_RWIL01000030.1:0-1156 GCF_009764635.1 Pseudomonas sp. PB103
CGATCTTTTGATCTTGGTTTTATGAGATCAAGATCAAAAGATCGCAGCCTTCGGCAGCTCCTACATAAATAGATAACAAGGAATGCGCAGTGAAAAAACTCTTTGGCGCCTCACTTCTCGCCGCCGGCCTGGCCTTGGCCAACATCGCTCAGGCAGCCCCGACGTTGCTCAACGTTTCCTACGACGTGATGCGCGATTTCTACAAGGACTACAACACTGCGTTCCAGAAACACTGGCAAGCCGAGCACAACGAAAACATCACCGTGCAGATGTCTTTCGGCGGTTCGAGCAAGCAAGCGCGTTCGGTGATCGATGGCCTGCCAGCTGACGTCATCACCATGAACATGGCCACCGACATCAACGCCCTCGCCGACAACGGCAAACTGGTGCCTGAGAACTGGGTCACGCGTCTGCCGAACAACAGCGCGCCATTCACCTCCGCCACCGTGTTCATTGTCCGCAAAGGCAACCCGAAAGCTCTGAAAGACTGGCCGGATCTGCTCAAGGATGGCGTGCAAGTGATCGTACCGAACCCGAAAACCTCGGGTAACGGCCGCTACACCTACCTGTCGGCCTGGGGTTATGTACTGAAAAATGGCGGTGACGAGAACAAGGCCAAGGATTTCGTCGGCAAACTGTTCAAGCAAGCGCCGGTGCTCGACACCGGTGGCCGCGCCGCGACCACCACGTTCATGACCAACCAGATCGGCGACGTGCTGGTGACCTTCGAAAACGAAGCGGAAATGATTGCCCGCGAGTTCGGTCGTGATCAGTTTGAAGTGATCTACCCGAGCGTTTCGGCTGAGGCTGAGCCACCGGTGTCGGTGGTCGATAAAGTCGTCGACAAGAAAGGTTCGCGCGCGGCGGCGGATGAATATCTGAAGTACCTGTGGTCGCCGGAAGGTCAGGAGATTGCTGCGGCGAACTATTTGCGCCCGCGTGATCCGGCAGTGTTGGCGAAGTACACCGATCGTTTCCCGAAAGTTGATTTTCTGTCCGTAGAGAAGACCTTCGGCGACTGGCGCACCGTGCAAAAGACTCACTTCAATGACGGCGGTGTCTTCGATCAGATCTACACCGGCCAGTAACACCTGCCCCCCTGTAGGAGCTGCCGAAGGCTGCGATCTTTTGATTTTGATCTTAAATACAAGATCAA
>NZ_RWIL01000031.1:0-7185 GCF_009764635.1 Pseudomonas sp. PB103
GGCTGCGATCTTTTGATTTTGGTTTTCAAGATCAAAAGATCGCAGCCTGCGGCAGCTCCTACAGGGGAAACCATCAGATTTCGATCAGGGCGCCCAGTTCGCGTTCCAGTTCGGCTTCGTCAGCCAGGTTCAGCTCGATCAACCGCCGCAAGCGCTGGATCGACTCCAGACTGATATGCCGGCAGACAAACCCCAACTGGCCATTCTCTTCATGGGCCAAGTGCACATCCATCTCGATATCGACGTCATCGCTCAGATGAATGTCGACGAAGAAATCCTTCTCGGCATCCCCCAACCAAGGCTCCGGCCGCTCGATCAGCAATCCTTTGAGCGACAGGTCGATCAGCTTGACCGGCCAGATGTACTCGCCCTGACTCAGCTCGGTTCTGGCATCGAACGCAATACGTTTGAAGCGACGACGGTTGGCTGGGTGCTCGCTCATGGCGCAATCCTCATGAAGGTTCGCTGACTATAGACCGCGAATGCGGGCGCCAGCCAATCGCTAAAGCGTCTAGACCAACGTCGGGGTATGGCCTTTGGCGCCGTAAGCGCTAAACTCGGGGTGGCTGTCTTTCTTGTCCACCCTGGCTGGAATAATAAAATGAAAAATAATAATAGCCTGCTACGCCACTTACCCTGGCTAGTGCTGGCAATCGTAGGAGCGTGCGCCCTGGGCGTAGTGGCATTGCGCCGCGGCGAGGCGATCAACGCCTTGTGGATCGTGGTCGCCGCTGTGGCCATTTATCTGGTTGCGTACCGTTACTACAGTCTGTTCATCGCTAACAATGTGATGCAACTGGACCCGCGTCGGGCAACCCCCGCCGTGCTCAACAACGACGGTCTGGACTTCGTGCCGACCAACAAACACATTCTTTTCGGTCACCACTTCGCAGCTATCGCTGGTGCGGGGCCATTGGTCGGCCCGGTGTTGGCGGCGCAGATGGGTTATCTGCCCGGCACGCTGTGGCTGATTGCCGGCGTGGTGCTGGCGGGTGCGGTGCAAGACTTCATGGTGCTGTTCATGTCGACCCGTCGCAACGGCCGCTCCCTGGGCGACATGGTGCGTGAAGAAATGGGCCGTATTCCCGGCACCATCGCGCTGTTTGGCTGCTTCCTGATCATGATCATCATCCTCGCGGTGCTGGCGCTGATCGTGGTGAAAGCGCTGGCCGAGAGCCCGTGGGGCATCTTCACCGTGATGGCGACCATCCCGATCGCGATGTTCATGGGCATTTACATGCGCTACATCCGCCCGGGCCGTATCGGCGAAATCTCCGTGGTCGGCGTGTTGCTGCTGCTCGGTTCGATCTGGCTGGGTGGGCAGATTGCCGCTGATCCGGTGTGGGCCAAGGCGTTCACCTTCACTGGCGTGCAGATTACCTGGATGCTGGTCGGTTACGGTTTCGTCGCGGCATCGCTGCCGGTGTGGCTGATTCTGGCGCCGCGCGATTACCTCTCCACGTTCCTCAAAATCGGCACCATCGTCGCGCTGGCGATCGGCATTCTGGTGACCATGCCCGAGCTGAAAATGCCCGCGCTGACCCAGTTCGTCGACGGCACCGGCCCGGTGTGGAAGGGCGGTCTGTTCCCGTTCCTGTTCATCACCATCGCCTGCGGTGCGGTTTCCGGTTTCCACGCGCTGATTTCTTCGGGCACCACGCCGAAGCTGCTGGATAACGAAACCAACGCCCGTTACATCGGTTACGGCGGCATGCTGATGGAATCGTTCGTGGCGATCATGGCCATGGTTGCTGCGTCGGTGATCGAGCCTGGCGTGTACTTCGCCATGAACAGCCCGGCTGCCGTGGTCGGCAGTGATGTCGCATCGGTTGCGCAAGTGGTCTCCAGCTGGGGTTTTGCGATCACGCCGGAAGCGCTGCAAGCCGTGGCGCATGACATTGGTGAAACCACCATCCTCGCCCGTGCCGGTGGTGCGCCGACCCTGGCGGTCGGTATCGCGCAGATCCTGCACAGTGTCCTGCCGGGTGAAAACACCATGGCGTTCTGGTACCACTTCGCGATCCTGTTCGAAGCGCTGTTCATTCTGACCGCAGTCGACGCCGGTACCCGTGCCGGACGTTTCATGCTGCAGGATCTGCTCGGCTCCTTCGTGCCGGCGCTGAAGCGCACTGAATCGTGGACCGCCAACCTGATCGCCACCGCCGGTTGTGTGGCGATGTGGGGCTGGTTGCTGTATCAGGGCGTGGTCGATCCACTGGGGGGCATCAACACCTTGTGGCCACTGTTCGGTATTTCCAACCAGATGCTGGCGGGTATCGCGCTGATGCTTGGCACTGTGGTTCTGATCAAAATGAAGCGCCAGCGCTACATTTGGGTCACCCTGCTGCCAGCCACCTGGCTGTTGATCTGCACCACAACGGCGGGCTTCATCAAACTGTTCGATGCCAACCCGGCGATCGGCTTCCTGTCGCTGGCGAAGAAATACAGCGATGCGCTGGCCAACGGTCAGGTGCTGGCACCGGCAAAAAGCGTCGAGCAGATGCAGCACGTGATCTTCAACGCCTACACCAACGCAACGCTCACCGCGCTGTTCCTGTTCGTGGTCTTCAGCATCCTGTTCTATGCGCTCAAAGTCGGCATCGCCGCCTGGGGCAAAAAAGAGCGTACGGATAAAGAATCGCCATTCCAGGCCCTGCCGGATGCGTAACCAGAGGATTGCAGCATGTTCAATGACCTGAGTCGCCTCGGTAAATACCTCGGTCAGGCTGCGCGCCTGATGGTCGGCATGCCCGACTACGACACCTACGTCGAGCATATGCAAACCAAACACCCGGACAAACCGGTGATGAGCTACGAGATGTTCTTCCGCGAACGTCAGGAAGCCCGTTACGGTGGCAAGGGTGGGCCGAAGTGCTGTTGAGGCACATGAGGGTTCAGGCAACACAAGCACTGTAGGAGCACAGCTTGCTGGCGAAGGCGATCTTGACGACGCCTTCGCTGGCAAGCCAGGCTCCTACAGTTTTTTTGCGTGAGGGAGATTTAATTTGTCAGCCCCAATCCCGGTCACGGTACTCAGCGGTTTCCTCGGTGCCGGCAAGACCACCTTGCTGCGCCACATTTTGAAAGCCGAGCACGGCCTGAAAATCGCCGTGATCGAAAACGAATTCAGCGACGCCGGCATCGACACTCAATTGCTCGGCGACGAACCCGTGCAAGTCATGACCCTGGCCAACGGCTGTGTCTGCTGCACCATTCACACCGACCTGACCAAAGCCCTGTACCTGCTGCTCGAACGGCTGGACAGCGGCGAAATCGCCTTTGATCGTCTGGTCATCGAGTGCACGGGTCTGGCCGATCCGGCACCGGTGGCGCAGACTTTTTTCATCGACGAAGAACTGCGCGAGCGTTACCTGCTCGACGGCATCATCACCCTGGTCGATGCCGCGCACGCGGATGTGCATCTGAGCCAGACCATCGCCCAGGCGCAGATCGGTTTTGCCGACCGCTTGCTGGTGAGCAAGACTGATCTGGTCGACGAGGCCACGTTCACCGCTCTGAGCGAACGGCTGGCGCGGATCAACCGCCGCGCGCCGATTCGAGTGGTTGATCACGGCAACATCGATCTGGCTGAACTGCTTGATGTCCGTGGCTTCAATCTCAACGCCGATCTGGGGGGCGGCTTGAGCCTGCGCCCAGTGAGCAAGGCGCCGTCGATTGACCGCATTTCCAGTCTGGTGCTGCGCACGGATCAGCCGCTGGATATCGATCAGCTCAGTGAATTCATGAATGAACTGCTGGAAGAGCACGGCAAACAATTGCTGCGCTACAAAGGTGTGCTGAGCATTGCCGGCGAAGATCGCCGCCTGGTGTTTCAGGGCGTGTTGAAGCTTTATGGCTTCGACTGGGACACCGAATGGGCCGAGGGAGAGGCGCGGGAAAGTGTGATCGTGTTTATTGCCGATGAGTTGCCGGAAGAGAAAATTCGGGCGGGGTTTGCCAAGGTAGCTTCTGCCTGATGGTTCTTCGGTGTCAGGGCTGACGCCATCGCGGGCAAGCCCGCTCTCACAGGGTTATTTGTCGTTCACAGATTGTGTGGACATCAATAAACCTGTGGGAGCGGGCTTGCCCGCGATGGCGATTTAACCGACAACACAATGCTTGACGGTCGACTCCAGCAGCGTCTGCTCAAGATGATCCAGATGCTGATTCATCAACATGCCGGCCTTGGAAACATCGCCTCGCTCCACCGCCTCAACCAGCGCCAAATGCTCCTGCCATGCGCAACAGCTATGCGTCTGGCACTCACTTCGCGCAATCGCCAGCGACGTCAGCGGCACAAGACTGCCAAGAAAATGCGCCAACGGTGCATTCCCCGCCATCTGCGCCAAGGTCAGATGAAACTCCCCGGACAAGCGAATCGCTGCCCCGCGCCGATCTTGCTCAACCGCTTGACGCTCGCGCTCGATCAACCCGCGCAAGCGTTTCAACGCGTCGGCCTGCGGACGTTGGCAGGCCAGCCGCACCAACGTGCTTTCGGCCAGCCGCCGCGCATGCAGCGTTTGCCGTGTTTGTTCGCGATCAGGCGCCGCCACGCGCGGGCGGTGATTGGCCCGCAGCACCACGACTTGCTCATGCGACAACTGTGTCAGCACCCGGCGCACATCCGCACGACTGGCGCTGAACATCTCCTTCAGACTGTCCTCGGTGAAACGGCTGTCCGGATCAATGCGCTGTTCGAGAATTGCATCGAACAGTCGCGGATAAAGATCCTCTACCGGCGCACACAGCCGAGAGAAGGGCAGGGGCGTGGCAGTTGGCTGAGCGTGCGAGGTTGAAGCGAAACTGTTCATGGCCTGTCTCCAATAGGAATCAGTGACTCAGGTTGTCATCCGGAATATTCAGCTCGATGCCCATCCGCTGACCTTCGCGCAAAATATGCCGGCGCATTTCGGCGCTGGCCTGGGCGCTGTTCTTGCTGCGGATCGCCCGCACCACGGCTTCGTTTTCCTCTAACCGTTCAGCGAGGTGCTCCGGCGAGTTGCGCAGCACTTCGGCGCTTTGCTTGAGGGCGTTGCTGGTCTGCTGCACGACGCTCTGGAAGATCGGGTTCGAGGTCAGGGTGAACAGCTCTTCATGGAAAGCGATGTAGGCGCTGACCCCGGCTTCGCTGTCGCCGGCTTCAAGGGCTTCGCGCATGTCCATCAGGGTCAGGCGCAACTGCCCGACTTCCTTGCTGCTGATCGACTGCGCCACCAGACCGACGATGAACGGTTCCAGGGTGTAGCGCAGTTGCAGGACATCTTCGAGACTGGCCCCGGCGACTGCGCTGTCGTGGCTTTGGCTGTCGCTCAATTGCGCGTCGAGCACGACCACGCCCTTGCCCGGCATCGAACGCACCAGGCCAAGGGTTTCCAGGACGATCACCGCCTCGCGCAGGCTCGGACGGCTGATGCCCAGTTGTTCGGCCAGTTCGCGCTGGCCCGGCAGCATGTCGCCGGAGCGCCATTGGCCACGGGCGAGGGCGGCGCGGAGTTTTTCTACGACTGAGTTGACGACAGTTGATGTGGTGATCACGGGTCTTGCTCCATTTGCCTGTGAGGAAGTGCCGCAAACTCGAGATCAAAAGATCGCAGCCTGCGGCAGCTCCTACAGGGTTAAATCAGAACTCCTGCTGGTGCGCGGGAGTTGCTGGTTTACGCGGCTGAAAGGTGTAGCCCTGCTGACCGCTGAGTACTTTGTTGGCGCGTTGTACGTCGATGTCTTTTTCCCAACGGGCGATGGCGACGGTGGCGACGCAGTTGCCGATGAGGTTGGTCAATGCCCGACCGATGCCCATGAACCAGTCCACGGCCAGCACCAATACCAGACCCACTACCGGGATCGCCGGAATGGCGGTCAGCGTCGCCGCGAGGATCACCAGTGCCGAGCCGGGAATACCGTGAGCACCTTTGGAGGTGATCAGCGACACCAGCAGAATCGTCAGTAGATCGGTCATGGCCAGTGGCGTGCCGGTGGCGTTGGCGATGAAGACGATGGCCAGGGTCAGGTAGATCGAAAAACCATCGAGGTTGAACGAATAACCGGTGGGGATTACCAGGCCGACGGTCGAGCTGCCGATGCCGAGGTGTTCGAGTTTGCGCATGATCTGTGGCAACACCGCATCGGAAGATGCCGTGCCCATGACGATCAGCAGTTCTTCACGCAGGTACTTGAGCAGCGGCCACATACGCAGGCCGGAGGCGCGCATCACCAGACCGAGAATCACGCTGACGAACGCCATGCAGGTCAGGTAGAACAAACCGACCAGACTGCCCAGGTGTTGCAGGGAATCGAGGCCATATTTGCTGGTGGTGAAGGCGATGGCGCCGAATACGCCGATCGGCGCCAGACGCACGATCATGCCCATGATGCGGAAAATCACATGGCTCAGTTCGTTGATCAGTCGGGAGATCCCGGAGGCCGCTTCGCCGACCAGATTCAACGCGCTGCCGAACAGCACCGAGAACAGCAGCACTTGCAGGATGTTGTTGTCGGCGAACGCGCCGAGCACCGAGGTCGGGATCAGGTCCATCAAGAATTGCGTGGTGGTGTGCATGTGCTGGCCACGCTGGGCGATGTCGCCCATGTCGGCCGCAGACAGTTGCTCCAGATGGATATTCGCGCCGCTGCCGATGCCGGTGCTGAAGGCGAACACCAGGCCGATCACCAGGGCGATGGTGGTCAGCACTTCAAAGTAGATGACTGACTTGAGGCCGATGCGCCCGACCTTCTTCAGATCGCCAGCGCCGCTGATACCGCTGACCACCACGCAGAACACGATGAGGCCGATGAGCATCTTGATCAGTTTGATGAAACCGTCGCCGAGCGGTTTGAGCTGGGCCGAGTATTCAGGAAGGGTCAGCCCGCAGACGATGCCGAGCACCAGTCCGAGAACCACTTGAAGGAAGATTGAACGCGAGCACCATCTGAGCATGGGAGGAATCCTGGTCGGTGTCCTGGCTGCCGTGCGCGTGGCGCATCAGATTCAGGACTTAATTATTGTGGTCTTACCGGTATGTCCAGTGCAGGCGCAGTCTACGCTCGGTTTTTTCAGGATGACAAGTGAAAACAGCGAAATTGGCATGACCGGTCTGACCAGTGGCACCAACCAAATGTAGGAGCTGCCGAAGGCTGCGATCTTTTGATCTTGTTTTTATAATCAAGATCAAAAGATCGCAGCCTTCG
>NZ_RWIL01000002.1:0-222570 GCF_009764635.1 Pseudomonas sp. PB103
CGAACTCAGCAGTGAAACGATGCATCGCCGATGGTAGTGTGGGGTTTCCCCATGTGAGAGTAGGTCATCGTCAAGATTAAATTCCGAAACCCCAATTGCGAAAGCAGTTGGGGTTTTGTTTTGCCCGTAAGAAAAGTTTCAGCGACCACCGAACTACCCCAGCCGTCGCAAGCATTGCCATTGGGGAAAATCGTTCTGAAGTGACCGGGCAGTTTTTGGTATGGTGCAGCTCGTTTTTTAACGGACTGATGTCATGCCCACGGATCGGCACTCATTTATGTCAAAGAGTTGCTGTAGAAATGCCTGAACCTATCCCGATCAAGGATCACGAAAAAGAGACGCGCCTGGTCAACAAACGATTGATCGCCTGCGCCTTGTTCGTCTTCGCCATCAGCTGCGCGCTGGTTGTGCGCCTGTACATCCTGCAAGTGGTGGAATTCGATTACCACTCCACTATCTCTGAAAACAACCGCGTCCACGTCCTGCCGATTACCCCGACACGCGGCCTGATCTACGACCGTAACGGCGTATTGCTCGCTGATAACCGTCCCAGTTACAACCTGACTATCACCCGTGAGCGTGCGACCGACGTCAATCAGGAGCTGGACGAGGTCATCAATCTGCTGCACCTGCCTGCTGAAGATCGTTCGGTGTTCGACAAGGCCATGAAGCAATCCCGTCATCCGTTCACGCCGGTGACGTTGTTTTATGAACTGACGGAAGAGCAGATCGCCGTATTGGCGGTCAACGAGTTTCGCTTGCCAGGCCTCGACGTCGAGCCGCAGTTCGTCCGTCACTATCCGCTTGGCGCCCATTTCGCGCATTCGATCGGTTATGTCGGCCGGATCAACGAAAAAGAATCCAAGACCCTCGACTCGGTGGAATACCGCGGCACGCAATCCATCGGCAAAACCGGTATCGAACGCTTCTATGAAGCGCAGTTACACGGCCACGTTGGATACGAAGAGGTCGAGACCAACGCTCAGGGCCGCGTCTTGCGCGTGCTCAAGCACACCGATCCGGTGCCAGGGCAAAACATTGTTCTGAGTCTCGACGTCAAACTGCAAGAAGCCGCCGAGGCCGCCCTGGGTGACCGTCGTGGCTCGGTGGTAGCGCTCGACCCCTCCACCGGCGAAGTACTGGCCATGGTCAGCAACCCCAGCTTCGACCCGAACCTGTTCGTGACCGGCATCAGCTCCAAGGAGTACTCGGCGCTGCGTGACTCCATCGACCGACCGCTGTTCAACCGCGTGCTGCGTGGCCTATATGCGCCGGGCTCGACGATCAAGCCGGAAGTGGCGATTGCCGGCCTCGATGCGGGTGTCGTCACCCCGCAGACCCGCGTCTTCGATCCGGGTTACTACCAACTCCCGGACTTCGATCACAAATACCGTAACTGGAACCACAGCGGCGACGGCTGGGTGGATATGGACGCGGCGATCATGCGTTCCAACGACACCTATTTCTACGACTTGGCCCACAAGCTCGGCATCGATCGCCTGCACGACTACATGGCCATGTTCGGGCTCGGCGAGAAAGTCTCGCTGGACATGTTCGAAGAGTCGGCGGGCCTGATGCCGTCGCAGGCATGGAAACGCGCCACCCGCCGCCAGGCATGGTTCCCGGGCGAAACCGTCATCCTCGGCATCGGCCAGGGCTACATGCAGGTCACGCCACTGCAACTGGCCCAGGCCACCGCGCTGATCGCCAACAAAGGCGTATGGAACCGTCCGCACCTGGCCAAGACTGTCGACGGCGTCGCCCCGGTCGACGAGCATCCAATGCCGAACATCCTGCTCAAGGATCCGCGTGACTGGGAGCAGGTCAATCACGGTATGCAGATGGTGATGCACGACGCACGCGGCATTGCCCGGGCGGCAGCGGCGGGCGCGCAGTACCGCATCGCCGGCAAGAGCGGTACGGCGCAGGTGGTGGCGATCAAGCAGGGCGAGCGTTACAACCGCGAGAAAACCCTCGAGCGCCACCGCGACAACGCCTTGTTCGTTGGTTTCGCACCGGCCGAGCATCCGAAGATCGCGATTTCGGTGATGATCGAAAACGGCGAGGCCGGTGGCCGTGTGGCAGGTCCGGTGGTGCGGCAGATCATGGACGCCTGGCTACTCGATCAGGACGGCCATCTCAAGCCGCAATACGCAGCGCCGACCAAAGCGCCGGGTGACCCGCACGTTTAACCGTCATTTCTGGAAGAGTGAGCTTGCCAGCGATGAACGATGACGCGATCCACCTGCCGGAACCCCAGGCGCCCTACGGTGCTTGCCATCGCCCTGACGTTAACGTAAAGATTGCCGTCAGGGCGCTGAAATACTAAAAGCGCGAAGCGGACCGCTGCGGAGCGCTTGATGACTCTTATAAAAACAACCGATCCCAAGTCTCACCACGAAGCCCGCCTCGCTCGGGAAAAATTGCATCTGGACGGTCAGGTGCCCGACGGCGTGTTGCGTGCAGAGATCGACGCTTCGTGGCGGCGCAGCCTCGGCCACGGCGTGCACTTCAACGGCAAACACGAGCTGACGCTGGAATCCAGTGCCAGCCTCGACGTGTTGCTGGCGAGCAATCGCCTGCTGATCGACGCCGCCATTCCCGCCATCGACTACCTCGCCGAGCGTCAGGGCAAGGAAGGCCTGATCATCCTCGCCAACGCCGATGCGACCATCCTCGCCGTCGAAGGCCGGGCCGACCGGCTCAAGGGCAGCGGTCTGCAAGACATCACTCTCGGCGCCTGTTGGAGCGAAGCGGCGCGTGGCACCAATGCCCTTGGCACGGCGCTGGTCGAAGCGCGACCGACGCTGATTGATTGCGGCGAACACTATCTTGATCGCCTGACGGATTTTTCCTGCACCTCGGTGCCGATCCATTGCCCGCAAGGCGAGATTCTCGGTGTCCTCGATCTGACCCGCGAAGGCCCGCTTGGCCGCGTTCACGACAGCACCGCGCTGTTGAGCCTGGCAGTCAGCCAGATCGAAAGTCGGGTGTTCAACAACAGCTTCCCGGATCAGATTGTGTTGGCGTTTCACGGTCGCCGGCAGTACTTGGAATCGCCGTGGCAAGGCTTGCTCGCGGTCAGTCTCGGCGGGCAGATTCTCGCGGTCAGCGCGCAAGCCTGTCAGTTGCTGCGGGCCGAACGTTCGGCGCTGATCGGGCGTCGCTGTGAAGAGTTTCTCGGTGTCGACGGGGTGCAACTGCTCAGCCGATTGCAGCAGGGCGGAGTCGGCAGTCTGCAAACCGCCAAAGGTGAGTTTTTCTACAAAACCCTGCGTGCGCCGGCGCGCTCGGTCAATGTTGGTGGGCCACCGCGCAGCGTGGCGAAAGCCGTCAAACCTCCGCCGGATCTTGAAGCGCTGGCGGGCAGCAATGCCCGCTACGCCCGCGCCTTGCGCATGGCGCGCCAAGGCCTGGCCAACGAGCTGCCGGTGTTGCTGCTGGGCGAAACCGGTACCGGCAAGGAAGTCATCGCCCGCGCCCTGCACATGGTCGGCAGCCGCTGCGACAAGCCCTTTGTTGCGGTAAATTGCGCCGCGATTCCCGAAGGCCTGATCGAGTCGGAACTGTTCGGCTACCGCGAAGGCGCGTTCACCGGTTCGCGGCGCGGCGGCATGATCGGTCGACTGCAACAGGCCCACGGTGGCACGTTGTTTCTCGACGAGATTGGCGACATGCCGCTGGCGTTGCAGGCGCGACTGTTGCGCGTGTTGCAGGATCGCAAAGTGGCGCCGCTGGGAGCCGGTGAAGAGCAGGACATCGACGTTGCGCTGATCTGCGCCACCCACCGCGACCTGAAAATTCTGGTTGCCGAAAAGCAGTTTCGCGAAGACCTGTTCTACCGCGTCAACGGCATCAGCGTGATGCTTCCGGCCCTGCGCGAGCGTGATGATTTCGCCGCACTGGTCAGCCGTTTACTGAGCAAACTCGACGCGCCAGATGTAAAACTGCACGACGATCTCGACCGCTTGCTCGCCGGTTATCACTGGCCGGGCAACATCCGTCAACTGGAAATGGTCCTGCGCACAGCACTGGCCATGCGCGACCCCGGTGAAACCGTGCTGACCCTCGATCACCTGCCCGACAGCATGCTCGATGAACTGAGCGCCAGCGAAAAACCGGCTGCCGGGAGGATTCGCGAGAACGAACTGGAGATGATCCGCCAGTCACTCGACACGCATCAGGGCAACGTCTCGGCCGCTGCCGACGCCCTGGGCATCAGCCGCGCGACGCTGTATCGCAAACTCAAACAGTTGCGCTCGTGATGCAGCGCCTGATCGTAAGGCTGATCGACAGCCGTGACCCGGCAGCGCTGCAAGCGGCGTTGCGCTGGCTGTACGGTTTCGTCCGTCCGCAACGTCTGGCGATCGCCGGTTTGCTCGGGCTGTCGGTGTGCGCCTCGTTGTTGGTGCTGGTGCAGCCATGGCTAGTCAAACTGCTGATCGATGATGGTCTGCTGGCGCGCAACTTTCCGATGCTGGTGACGATCGCGGTGCTGATGATCACCGCCGGGTTGCTCGGCACGGCGTTGTCGGGCATTAACCGTTATCTGCACACGCGGTTGTCCGGGCGGATTCTGTTTGCCCTGCGTGATGATCTCTATCGACACCTGCAAACACTGTCGCCGAGCTTCTATGGGCAGCGGCGCATCGGCGACCTCATGTCGCGCCTGGATGGCGACGTGGCGGAGATTCAGCGCTTCGCCGTGGACTCGCTGTTCTCCGCCGTCTCCAGTGTGATCGGGCTGGTGGTGGCGATTGCCATGCTGTTCACTCTGTCATGGAAACTCTCGCTGCTGGCGCTGGTGCTGATCCCTCTCGACGTGTTGTGGCTGCGTTGGATGCGGCGCAAGGTCGAACGCGATGTGCGGCAGTTGCGCGAGCGTTCGGCGGACATGTCCTCGTTCATGGTCGAGACCTTGCCGGTGATGAAGTTCATTCAGTCGGCGGGCCAGCAGCAGCGCGAGGCGCGGCGTCTGGAGAACCTCGGGCGGGGCTACATGAATCAATTGCTGCGTTTGCAAGTCACCGAGTTTTTTACCCAGGCAGTGCCGGGCACGCTGACGTCGTTGTCGCGTGCCTGCGCGTTTTTGATCGGCGGTTACTGGGTGGTGCAGGGCACTTGGCAACTCGGCGCGCTGATCGCGTTTTCCACCTATCTGGGCATGGCGGTCGGGCCGGTGCAGAGCTTGCTGGGCCTGTACGTGGCGATTCAACGAATGACCGTCAGCCTCGGTCGGGTGATGGAATTGCGCGGCGAAGAGCCGACGGTGCGCTCGCCGGTTTCGCCGCAACCGTTGCCGGCCTCAGGCGAGTTGCGCTTCGACGATGTGCATTTTAGCCATCCGGGGCGGCCGAGCACCTTGAGTGGCATCGAAGCGACGATTCCCTATGGCTTGAAAGTCGCCCTGAGCGGCGGCTCCGGGGTCGGCAAATCAACCCTGATCGATCTGCTGCAACGGCATCACGATCCGCAGTCGGGTCGGGTGCTGCTCGGTGAGGTCGACCTGCGCGAACTGGACCTGTTCGAGCTGCGCCGGCGCATTGCGGTGGTCAGCCAGGACATCGTGCTGTTTCGTGGCAGCCTCGCCGATAACCTCGCCTACGCCGTGCCCGATGCCAGCCGAGAGGCGATTGCCGAAGTGGCACGGCTGGCGCAACTCGGCAGCCTGATCGCCTCACTACCCGAAGGCCTCGACAGTCCGTTGGGCGAGCGCGGTCAACAGTTGTCCGGTGGGCAAAAACAGCGCATCGCGATTGCCCGGGCGCTACTGCAGGATCCTTTGATCCTGGTGCTCGACGAAGCCACTTCGGCGGTCGATGAGGCCACCGAGCGAGAAGTCATTGAAGCGATCGACCGATTGTTCGCCGGGCGCACCCGGATCCTCATCAGCCACCGACCATCGACGCTGGCCGATGCGGACCTGCGCTTTGAATTGCTTGATGGCGTACTGACTTCGAAAACGGTGCTGCATGAAGCCTGAGTTGCGCATCGGCGTGGTCGACAGTGGGCATTCGGCAGCGCAGCGCGTGCAGGTGGTGGCCGGGCAGCGGTTCTCGTTGCTCGAGGATGGTCTGGCGCAAAGCGCTTTGCGTGACGACCCACTTGGCCATGGCAGCGCCGTAATTGAAGCGATCAGCCGTCGTGCGCCAGCGGCGCAGATTTGCCTGGCGCAGGTGTTTGATCAGCGCGGCGTGACCAGTGCCTTGCAGATCGCCGCGGCGATTGACTGGCTGCTGACGCAAGACGTTCGCTTGATCAACTTGAGCCTCGGTCTGCGCCAGGATCGCAGCCTGTTGCGCGAAGCGTGCGCGGCGGCGGTTGCGCGTGGTGTTCTGCTATGTGCGTCAAGTCCTGCGCAGGGCGCGGCGGTGTTTCCGGCAAATTACCCGCAAGTGTTGCGGGTGACCGGGGATGCGCGTTGCACGGAAGAACAATGGTCATGGCTCGACAGTGCTCAGGCGGATTTCGCCGCGTGTGTGCATGGCACCTATCCGGGGCAGTCCGGGGCCAGTCTCGGTTGTGCGGCATTGAGCGGGCACATTGCCGGGTTTTTGCTGGAGCATCCTCAGGCAAGTAATTTTGAGATCGTCGAATGGTTGCGACTGAACGCCCGTTATCGCGGGCCTGAACGGCGGCTTGAACCATGACTGCCATTGTCATTCTAGGCGCAGGCCCGGCGGGGGCTGCGGTGGCTTTGGGGCTGCGGCGGCTGGGTTATGCCGTCACGATGATCAGTGAGTGGCGGCGCTTTGCTGCGTTGGAAGGCGTTTCGCAACGCGTGCTGGAAGCCCTGCGAAGTGCCGGCCTGCACCCAGCGCTGGCGCAGGCAGTATTGCCTTCGCAGCGGCAGGTGAGCTGGAACGGTCAGCAGCATGCACAGAACATCGAATTTCTATTGGATCGCCCGACGTTTGATCGCGGTTTGCGTGAGGCTTTGCGCGAGGCCGGGGCTGAGCTGAGCGAAGCGCGCGTGTTGAGTGTGCAGTCCTCGGCGAGTGGGCATCGGATCGAACTCGATGGCGGCAAAACGTTGTACGCGGATTTCCTTGTGGAGGCACGTGGGCGGCAGGCGCCGGCCATTGGCAAAGGTCTGCGGGGGCCGGAGACGGTCAGCCTGCTCAATCGCTGGCAAGGCGCGCCGGGTATCACCGCCAGCGCGGTGGAAAGTCTTGAGGATGGTTGGGCGTGGATGGCGCGCCGGGCCGATGGGCAGTGTTATTGGCAATGGACGATAGACGTGGCCAGTGCTGATTTGCCGGGTAAGGCGCAGTTGCTGGATTACTGCCGGCAACATCGGCAGGCCTCTGAGTTTGCGCAGGCGTTTTTTCGCGACTGCGTTGAAACCGACCTGCAACTCCATGCCCGTAGCAGCACTGCGATTCTGGCGGCGCAGTTGTGCGGCGACAATTGGATTCGTGTCGGCGATGCGGCGATGGCGGTGGACCCGCTGTCGGGCAACGGGATTTTCCAGTCGTTGTCCTCGGCACTGCAGGCGCCGGTGGTCATCAACACGCTGCTGAGTAAACCCGAGCGCGTGGCGCTGGCGCAACGCTTTCATCAGCAGCGGGTCGAGCAGATGTTTTTGCGTTTTGCACGCATCGGTAGGGATTTTTACGCTGATGAACAGCGCTGGACCGAGCAGCCGTTCTGGCAGGCGCGGCGGCAGTGGCCGGATGCTGAAGTTGCGCATGCCGAGGCAGATTTTTCGACGTTGCGGATTGAGCGGATGCCGGTGTTGCGTGACGGCTTTGTTGATGAGACCGAGGTGGTGATTACGGCGGATCAGCCATTGGGCATCTGGCAGGTGCAGGGGGTAGAGGTGGCGCCGCTGGTGAGCCGGTTGCGGACGGAGTCGGCGGATAAGGTGTTGGCGGGCTTGAGTGAAGAGCAGGGGCGGGTGATCAGGGGATGGTTGCTGGCTCAGGGTTTCAGGCCTTGAGATTTTCTGCGTGAGGACTGGCCTCATCGCGGGCAAGCCGCTCCCACAGTCTCCGCGTGCTGCATAAATTCTGCGAACGCCGATAAACCTGTGGGAGCGGGCTTGCCCGCGATGAGGCCCTTGATGGCGCCGCCTTACAACTTGATCAACACCGACTTCAGCTCGGTGTAATGCTCAATCGCCGCATACCCCATTTCCCGGCCAACCCCGGACATCTTGTACCCGCCAAACGGCAGCGCCGGGTCCAGCGCGCTGTGGCAATTGACCCACACCGACCCCGATTTGATTCGCGGAATCATTCGGTGCACCGCCGCCAGATCATTCGACCAGATACTCGCGCCCAAGCCGTACGGACTGTCATTGGCCATGCGCAACGCATCGGCCTCGTCGTCAAACGGAATCGCCACCAGCACCGGGCCAAAAATCTCTTCCTGCACCAGTGAATGCTTTTGATCGACATCGACGATCACCGTCGGTTTGACAAAAAAGCCAGGCCCGAACTGCTCGCCACCGCAGGCGATGGTCGCGCCACTTTCGCGACCCATTTCGATGTAGTTGTAGACGCGTTCCTGCTGACGCGCGGAAATCAGCGGGCCCATTTCCACGCTCGGATCAAGGCCGTTGCCCAGCTTCATGGCGTTGGCGATGTCGCTGATATCGGCGACGACATTGTCGAAATGCCTGCGCTGCACATACAACCTGGAACCGGCGCAGCAGACCTGGCCCTGATTGAAGAAAATCGCGCTGGCGGCACCGGCTGCGGCGGTTTTCAGGTCGGCGTCGGCCATGACGATGGTCGGCGATTTGCCGCCCAGCTCGAGAGTCACGCGGGTCATCGAATCCATGGCGATCTTGCCGATCTGCTTGCCGACAGCAGTGGAGCCGGTGAAGGTCAATTTGTCGACCAAAGGGTTGTGCGTCAACGCCGAACCAGCGGTGATCCCCGTGCCGGTGACCACATTGAACACGCCCTCGGGGTAGCCTGCTTCAAGCACCAGTTCGGCCAGTTTCAGTGCGGTCAGCGGCGTTTCATCCGCCGGTTTGAGCACTACGGTGCAGCCGGTGGCCAGCGCCGGGCCGAGTTTCCAGCACGCCAGCAGTAGCGGGAAGTTCCAGGCAACGATGGCGCCGACCACACCGACCGCTTCACGGCGGATGAAGCTGTGGAACTGATCATCGGGCATCAGCGGTAGCGACACCTCAACGCTGGAACCTTCGATCTTGGTCGCCCAACCGGCCATGTAACGCAGAAAATCGATGGCCAGTTGCACGTCCATCAATTGCGCCACCGCTGCACTTTTGCCGTTGTTCAGACATTCCAGTTGCGCGAGCAGTTCGGCGTCGCGCTGCATCAGGTCGGCGAGTTTCCACAACAGGTTCTGCCGCTCGCGCGGGCGGGTGCGGCTCCAGGCGGAATCATCGAAGGCCTGACGTGCGGCGAGCACCGCGCGGTCGACATCGTCCGGCGTGGCGCGCGGCACCACGCACAACACTTCGCCGGTGGCCGGATTGTGCAGGGGCATGGTCTGGCCATCAGCGGCCTCGACCCAATCGCCACCAATCAGCATGCGCGGGGCGCGCTGAATAAATTCAGAGGTGGCGGGGAGCAGATACGGGAGGGACATGGCAAAGCCTCTTGTTGTTCGTGAGAACGAGACTTTCGCAATGGCTGTGCCAACTGCCCGACAAGGCCTTTCGGCCCCGTGTTGACGGGTGTTGCACGCAACCCCGGGCGGGTGAACGCTGCGGCTTTGTCGCAAATCGCGACGTAGAATGAGACGTCAGCGACGGGTGTCTAGCCCCGGCCGAATGACGCGACCGGAGCATGTTCGAATGTTGTGCTATCGACAATCAGACCTTTTCATCGATTCTTTTAGCGTTGAAGGCGGCCTCGCGGGCGGCGACGATCAGGGCATTCGATGCCGGTGTTCCCAGTTCACCTTTACGCCACAACTGATGAGAGAACAGCCCGTCGATGGCTTCAGCGCTTGGCGCGTTGCCCTTGGGTATAAACAGGGCTGCCAGATCAATGGTGTTGGCGAAGTTTTCTTTGGTCAGGTTGTACTTGCCCAGGTGGCTGCCGCCCCAGCCGGCATCGGCCGCAACCAGTTCGATGGATGTGTCGCGGTAACTGTTCGCCGCGGTTTTCAATGCGCCTGAGGCATTGAGCAGTGCGTTCAGTTGATCCATGTCCGAAGCGCTCAGTTCACTGTCGGGGTTCAGTGCCTTGAGGCTGCCATCGGCTTCAACGGTAAAGCCGAATTTT
Organism: Pseudomonas sp. PB103; assembly: GCF_009764635.1. Lineage (NCBI taxonomy): Bacteria > Pseudomonadati > Pseudomonadota > Gammaproteobacteria > Pseudomonadales > Pseudomonadaceae > Pseudomonas > Pseudomonas sp. PB103. The sequence goes on from NZ_RWIL01000002.1 coordinate 10,209, forward strand.
TTGTTGGCCAGGTCCGGAAAGGTATCGCTCAAGGCTGACTTGAATTCCTCGAACGCCATTTTCAGCGATTCAAAAGCGTTTCTGTGCTGCTCGGCGATTTGCGGGAAGTCAGCGGCCTGGGAGCGGCCGATAAAGACATTGACGGCTTCCAGGATCGGGCTGACTGCCTGGGCGTCATCGCTGGGATGGTAAACCGCCGCCGGATTGAGGTTGACCGAGGTTTTTTGCAGGTCTTCGCTGAGCGACTTCGTCGTCAACGTTTGCGCGGTTTTTTTAAGCTCCGCGGCTGATGGCTGGATAAAGGCAGAGTTAAAAGAGATTGCCATGTCGTCATTCCCTGATCGTTGGTTGTAAGCCATTTATCGGCGACCCGCACCCCGTCTTAAGTCATTGCGCGACATTAGACGTTACTGAATGTGTCAGAAAGCATGCATAAGTGTCGCCACCTATGCTTGTCTCAGACTGCAACAGTTGTCGCGAAATTGGACGCCCGCGCCTTGTGTCAAGGACGGTAAAGGGTAGTGAGGAGCGCGTAACGATTTGATTTAAAAGCTTATCGGCAAGCTGGCACGCTCCGTGTATTGCTCATCGCAGACGTTTCTCTTGCCTCCGCCTGCGTACCAGCGCCGACGGCAGAAACCATAAAAACGATAAGCCACAACAATAAGAAAGCACCGCGCGAGGTTCGACGTTGATGAAGAGAAGACTCCGATCAGGCATGAGCGCCAGCCTGCTGGCCGTGGCCGCTTGCGTGGCCCTGCATTCGCCGCACAGCCTGGCTGCCCGCGATGCCCAGACCATCCTTAAAGAGACCTGTCAGGGCTGTCACACGCCTGAGGCCGACAGCGCCCTGAGCCGCATCAGCCACCAGCGCAAAACTCCGGAAGGCTGGCTGATGAGTATCGCCCGCATGCAGACCATGCACGGTCTGCAGATCAGCGATGACGACCGCCGCACCCTGGTCAAATACCTGGCTGACACCCAAGGCCTGGCACCAAGTGAAACCGATGGTGTGCGTTATGCGCTGGAACGCCGGTTGAACACGGTCGAGCAGTTCGATGAGAAAACCAGCCAGATGTGCGGCCGCTGCCACTCCGGCGCGCGGGTTGCGTTGCAACGGCGTCCGGCGCAGGAGTGGGAACGTTTGGTCAACTTCCATCTCGGCCAATGGCCGTCGCTGGAATATCAGGCGCTGGCGCGTGATCGCGACTGGTTCGATATCGCCCGCAAAGAGATGGTGCCGCTGCTGGCCAAGCGTTATCCGCTGGACAACCCGGCATGGCAGAAGTGGCTGAAAACCGCGCCGAAAGCCCAAGCGTTGGTGGGGGACTGGAGCTTCAGCGGTCACCTGCCGGGTAAGGGTGAACTGGCCGGTGTGATGAGCGTGACCGCCGATGGCAACGACACCTTCAAAGTCGGCGTCAAAGGCCAATATGCCGATGGCAGCGCCTTCAATGGCGACGGCAGCGCGATCCTCTACAGCGGCTACGAATGGCGCGGCAATGTCACCGTCGACGGCGTAACCATGCGCCAGGTGTTCGCCGCCCAAGGCAATGCCATGCAGGGGCGCATGTTCGACGCCGAGCACGATGAACGCGGTCTCGACTTCGTCGCCGCCAAACAAGGCTCGCAGCGGTTACTCGCCGTGCAGCCGGGTTACGTGAAGGCCGGCAGCGAAACCGAAGTAACGCTGATCGGCAGCGGTCTGAGCGGTAAGCCGAACTTCGGCAAAGGCGTTGAAGTGGTCGAGGTGCTCGAGCAAAACGCTGAGCGCATCAAGGTCAAAGTCAAAGCCGCTGCCAATGCCAAACCCGGTCTGCGCGCCGTCACCATTGGTGCGTTGAAAGGCCCGAGCTTGTCGGTCTACAGCAAGATTGCCTCGGTCAAAGTGGTGCCGGAATTCTCCGTGGCGCGCATCGGCGAGGGCGGTGGTTCGACGCCGAAAGTCCACGGCCGTTTCGACGCCGAAGCCTGGGGCAAGGGCGCCGATGGCAAGCCGTATCGCATCGGCGTGTTCCCGGCGCAGTGGAAGGTCGAAGCCTTCGACGACCGTGCCAAAGAGGACGAAGACGTCAAGTTCGCCGGCACCATGCAGGCCGACGCGGGTGTGTTCACACCGGGCGATGCCGGGCCGAATCCAGCGCGCAAAATGTCCACCAACAATGCCGGCAACCTCAAGGTCATCGCCGCCGTCGACGATGCGGGGAAATCCCTCACCGGCGAAGGCCATCTGATCGTCACCGTGCAACGCTGGAACAACCCACCCATTCCTTGAGTTGCCTTGAACGGACACGCTTCAGACACTTTTTGGAATGACCGCAAGCCTCGCCAAGCGGGGCCTGCACAGGAGGTTTGCAATGGGCGCTATCTTGAATCTGGTCGAACGTAATCTGCACGAAGTACACGTCGACGCTGACCGCATGCTGTTCCACATACCCAGCAGTTCGCTGTTTGCCAGCGATGAACTGACCGGCACCATCATCGACACGTTGCGCGGCCCCGGCTGTTCTTCGGAAGACCTGATCGAGCGCCTCGCCGCACGTTTCAATGGTGAGGAAATCAATGAGACCCTGCGCGAGCTGATCTCGCTGGAACTGGTCAGCGATGGCTCGCCACTGACCCCGGACATCGCGGTCAAACGCGTCGAGCGCACGGCGATCAACACCGTGGTGCTCAACGTCAACACCGGCTGCAACCTGAGCTGCACCTATTGCTATAAGGAAGACCTCGACAAACCGTCCGCCGGCAAGAAAATGGACGTCGAAACCGCCATCGCTTCGGTGGAAATGCTTCTGCGTGAATCGCCGGATGAAGAGCGTTTCACCGTGGTGTTTTTCGGTGGTGAACCGCTGAGCAATCGCAAGCTGATCGAGTACATGGTCGACTATTGCGAGAAGCGTTTCAGCGAGGCGGGCAAGTTTGTCGAATTCGTCATGACCACCAACGCAACGCTGCTGACCGAAGACACCGTCGATTACCTCAACGCCCACCGTTTTGGTTTGTCGGTGAGCATCGACGGGCCGAAAACCGTGCACGACCGCAACCGCATCACCGTGGGCGGGCAGGGCACCTACGACGTGGTGCGGCGCAAGGCCGAGATGCTCTTGTCGCGCTACAACAGCCGTCCGGTTGGTGCGCGCGTGACGCTGACCACCGGCGTCACCGACGTCGAAACCATTTGGGATCACCTGTTCAACGAGCTGGGTTTTGCCGAGGTTGGTTTTGCCCCGGTCACGTCCGGTGATATCAGCAGCTTCAACCTCAGCAGTGACGAACTGATCGAAGTGTTTGCCAGCATGAAACGCCTCGGCCGACGTTATCTGGAAGCGGCGCTGGAGCACCGCAACATCGGCTTTTCCAACCTGCACCAGTTGATCACCGACATCCACGAAGGCCACAAAAAGGCCCTGCCGTGCGGGGCGGGGCTGAAGATGCTGGCGGTCGATCACAAGGGCGAACTTAACCTGTGCCACCGCTTTACCGGCTCAACGCTGCCGACTTTCGGCAATGTGCACAGCGGCGTGAAGCAGGTCGAGTTGAACGACTTTCTGTCCCAGCGTCTGGATCGCACCAACACCGGTTGTGAGGATTGCCAGATCCGCAACCTTTGCTCCGGCGGTTGCTACCACGAGAGTTACGCACGCTACGGCGACCCGACTCACCCGACGTATCACTACTGCGAACTGATGCGTGACTGGGTCGACTTTGGCATCGAGGTCTACACCCGGATCATGGCCAATAACCCTGCGTTTATCAGCAGCTACATCACTCCGCGCAAGGCTCACTGATATGAAACATCTCAAGGCAATCAATAACAAAGCGTTGAAGCTCGATCAGGCCGCGGCGCAAAACCGCATCGAAGAAGTGGTGGCGATGAGTTCGGTGGCGGGCTGCGCATCGACCACTGACCCGGGTTGGGAAATCGATGCGTTTGGCGGCGTGTCGTCGCTGTGCCAGCCGATGGAAGCAGACCTCTATGGTTGCTCCGACCCGTGCTGGTGGCCGGCGCAGGTGCCGGACATGATGAGCACCTACCCGGACTGGAACAAGGATGCCCAGGCGTCCAACGACAACTGGCGCAACCTCGGCACGGTCTTCCCGAAAGACAAGTGATCGCCCCGGACAAGAAGAAGGATTCCAGTATGCGTAGCACCAAAGCCTGCGGCCTGGCCGCGTTCGCCGCGCTGAGCGTCTGCTCGTTCAGTGTTCTGGCCGATGAAAACACCGCGCTGCAAGACGGTCACGAATACATGGTGACCACCAATTACCCGAACAACCTGCATGTTCTCGATCTGGCCACTGACAGCCTGTACAAGACCTGCAAGATGCCCGACGCCTTCGGCCCCGGCACCGTGCAGCTGTCGCCGGATCGCAAGACTGCGTATGTGTTGAACAACCATTACGCCGATGTTTACGGTGTCGAGTTGGACAGCTGCAAACAGGTGTTCCACGCCAGCATCACCCAGCAACCGGGAGAGAAGGCGCGCTCGATGTTTGCGTTTACCATCAGCCATGATGGCAAGGAGCTGTACACCATTGCTAACCCGACACAGATGCTCAACGACCGTTATGAGGTGAAACAGCCGCGTCTGGATGTCTACGCGACCGATGCCGGGATGAGCGCCAAGCCTGTGCGCAGTTTTCCGGCGCCGCGCCAATTGACCATCATGCAAAGTGGCGATGACGGCACGCTCTATGTCGCTGGCGCCGATGTGTATAAGGTCGATGTGCAGAACGGCAAGTTCGATGTGCTGATCCCCAGTCGTCACTGGAAACGCGCGAACTACAGCGCGCCGGACGTGCTGTATGTGTGGAACCAGCAGACGTATCGCCATGACTTCTCGCTGCTCTACACCGCAGCAAAATTCAAGGACAAGAAGCAGGACCCGGCGACCGCCGAGTATCTGTACGGGCTGTTCAGCATCGACCTGAAAACCGGCAAGACCGAGACCACCGATTTCGGCCCGTTGACCGAAATCTACTTCAGCGGCATGCGCTCACCGAAGGACCCGAATCTGATGTTCGGGGTGCTCAACCGCTTGGCCAAGTACGACATCAAGCAGAAAAAGCTGATCCAGGCGGCGACGCTGGAACATTCCTACTACTGCATTTCGTTCAACAAGGACGGCAGCAAGATCTATCTGGCCGGGACGTTCAATGACGTGGCGATTTTTGATGCCGAGACGATGAAACAGGTCGGGAGCATCAAGTTGCCTGGGGGGGATATGGCGATCACCACGGCGCAGATTTTTGTCCGGTAAGTCGCGGTGTCGGGGCTGACGCCATCGCTGGCAAGCCAGGTCCCACAGGGGCTCGGTGGTTCACACAATAATTGGAATCACTGAAATACCTGTGGGAGCTGGCTTGCCAGCGATGAGGCCCTGAAAGGCTGCGAAAAACTCAGGCCCCGGGCACCGGGCAACTCATGTCACCTTCCTCACACTTCAAATACTGTTTCAGCGCCTCAACCCGCACCTTGGTCACCCCGGTCAGGCAACTGCTGTAAACCCACGGATACACACTCCCGCCCGTCACCGTTGACGATGAAAACTTGCACTCGGCATCACGAAATCCGACCCACGCCCGCTGCGCACTGACCAGCAGCTTCTTGCCGTCCGGGTTGTCCTTCAAGCGCCCGGTGATCTGCTGATACAGCGTGTTCAATTCCTTGTCCGCTGCTTTGAAGTCTTGCCCGGCGCACTGGTTCATCGTCGCCTGATCGCTGGCGTTGGCGCAGTCGACGGCAGCGTGGGCGAAAGGCATGAACAGCAGTGGCGACAGGGCCAGGAGCGAACGTGGGGACATGGGGGATTCTCTCTATGTCGAAAGGAAGTGCCAGGCAGTGTAGCGAATCAGCCGCCGCTATTCAGGGACGCGCAATCTGGAGGCCTCAAGCAGACGATCTGCAGTCGCCGCAATTTCGGCGCCGTCATGCAACCTGTCCAGCCAGTGCTCGGGGATACCACGGACGCCGTAATAAGCGCCAGCCAGTTGACCGGTGATTGCGGCGGTGGTGTCGGCGTCATCGCCCAGATTGGCGGCCAAGAGGATTGCGGCGGCGAAACTGTCGGTCTGCTGAAAGCACCACAGCGCCGCTTCCAGCGACTGCACGCTGTAACCGCTGCCTTTGATGTCCGCTTCGGACTTGCCGAGGTAATCCCCGCGAGCAATGGCCGCGACTTTGGGTTGTGAGAAATTCGCAGAGGGCAGTTGGCGCAACTCTGCCTTGGTTGCGCCTTCAAGCGCTCTGGCGATCAGCCCGGCCAGCAATTGGCAGCACTCGATGGCCTCAGGGGCGGCGTGGGTGGTTCGCGAACTGTCGGCGGCGAACTGGCGGATCTGCCGGGCGTCGGGAAAGTAGTACAAGACCACCGGCACCAGGCGCATCAGCGAACCGTTGCCGGCGCTGTAGGGGTCGGTCGAGCCGGCGAAGGGCTCTGCGGTTTGCTGGTAATGCGCGAGCGCCTGACTGACGGTCATGCCGATGTCGAAACACTCACCGGTCGAACTCAGATAACCCCACTGCCACCAGTTGAGGTAACGGCCCATCTGATCGACGGCATTGAAGCCGTTTTTGCTCAGCAGGCTTTCCGCCAGGCACAGCGCCATCGAGGTGTCATCGGTCCATTGCCCTGGCTTGAGGTGGAACGGGCCGCCACCGACCATATCGGTCAATGGTTGGAATGATCCCCGCGGCTTGAACTCTACTGTAGTGCCGACCGCGTCACCGCAGGCCAGGCCGAGCAGGGCGCCGCGATAACGTTCGGCGAGGGAGGGCAGCATGGGTCGTCCTTGTCTGGTTCGATTTCGCTGGAAAAGGTAACAGTTTCGCTGCTTGAACGGGGGCTGAATCCATTCATTCAGCGGTGCGCAAATGCAGCCGGATGTTTCTCTTTTGCACCGGTTTGATACAACTTCACATTGGACATGTGGTCATACAGGCCTAGTGTTCAAAACAGGAGGTGACGTATGAAACCAGTACCCAATAGTTTCGAACGCAAAATCACGCTCAAGGCACCGCGCTCGCATGTCTGGCGTGCATTGGTCGATGCCGAGGCGTTCGGCCAGTGGTTCGGCGTGGCGCTGGAGGGCAGGCGATTCATTGCGGGCGAATGGACGCAAGGGCAAGTCACCTATCCCGGTTATGAACACGTGCTGTGGAATGTGCTGATCGAGCGGGTCGAGCCGCAGCAGTTGTTTTCGTTTCGCTGGCATCCGTATGCGGTCAATCCGAAGATCGACTATTCCAAAGAGCCGACCACGCTGGTCAAGTTCGAATTACAGGATTACGAAGGCGGCACACTGCTCAAGGTGTCCGAGTCAGGCTTCGCGCATATCCCCGATGTTCGCCAGAAAGAGGCTTATTTTATGGACAGCCGAGGCTGGGAGGAGCAACTGAACCGGCTCGAACAGTTTCTCGCCGAGAGCGCCAAGGCCCGTGAGCGTGACGGTGGCTGATATTTTCGAAGCCTGGCTGAAACGCTGGTCACTGCTGCCGGACGGCGCACCCATCATCACGCCGGGCAGCCATCTGCTGCCGGTACGCCAGGGGGATACCCCAGCGATGCTCAAAGTGGCGATGGATATCGACGAGCAGCACGGCAACCGGTTGATGGCCTGGTGGAACGGCGACGGTGCCGCGCAGGTGCTGGCGCATCACGAGCATGGCTTGCTGATGGCGCGCGCCATGGGGCGGCGTTCGCTGATGCACATGGCGCTGAATGGCGAGGACGACGAGGCCAGCCGGATTTTGTGTGCAGCGCTGGCGCGCTTGCATGCACAGCGTGAAACACCGCCTCCGCCGCTGGTTGAGTTGAGCCCCTGGTTTGCCTCCCTGCGCAGCGCGGCGGCGCAGCATGGCGGCCTCTATGCACTGAGCCTGCAAACCGCTGAACACTTGCTCGCCAACCCGCAGGATGTGGTGGTACTGCATGGTGATATGCACCACGACAACGTACTGGATTTCGGCGCGTGCGGCTGGCTGGCCATCGACCCGAAACGGGTCAGGGGCGAGCGCGGTTTTGATTACGCCAACCTGATCTGCAATCCGGACCTGTCGACTGCCACTGATCCCCAGCGTTTTCGCCGGCAACTCGAAGTGATCAGCGAAGCCGCCGGACTCGATCGCCGAAGACTGCTGCAATGGGTGCTGGCGTTCGCCGGTTTGTCTGCAGCGTGGTTTCTGGAGGATGACGCCCTGGAACAGGCCTCAGGGCAGCTGAAAGTCGCGCAGATCGCGGCGTCCATGCTCGATGCCTGACAGGCCTAGGGGTTTTCGGAAGGTCTTCTATGGCGAATGTCTTACACGCGATGGTAGCTATGTCGACTATTGCTGATTGGATCCGACACGTAATCTACACCCATCAACTGAGACACAGGGAGTGTTTCAGGATCACGGATGATCGACCATATGCAAGGATCGCTGCCGACAGGGAGTCGATAATGGTCTTGGGAAAAACCCGCTTCGGCGGGTTTTTTTTCGCCCAGAGAAAAGTACACCCAGCTGTAGGAGCTGCCGCAGGCTGCGATCTTTTGATCTTGTTTTTAAGATCAGGATCAGAAGATCGCAGCCTGCGGCAGCTCCTACAGGGTGAATGCGTTATGAGGCGATCAGCTGGCGCAGGACGTAATGCAAGATCCCGCCCGACTTGAAGTACTCCACCTCGTTCAACGTGTCGATCCGGCACAGCACTTCGATTTTCTCCTGACGCCCATCCTCACGGCTGATCACCAGCGGCAAGTTCATCCGTGGGGTCAGTTCGACTCCGGTCAAACCCTGGATCTCGAAAGTCTCCTTGCCGGTCAGGTTGAGGCTCTTGCGGTTCTGATCGAGCTTGAACTGCAGCGGCAACACGCCCATGCCCACCAGGTTGGAACGGTGAATCCGCTCAAAACTCTCGGCGATCACCGCTTTCACGCCCAGCAAATTGGTGCCCTTGGCCGCCCAGTCACGGCTGGAACCGGTGCCGTATTCCTGCCCGGCAACCACCACCAGCGGCGTGCCCGATTGCTGATATTTCATGGCCGCGTCGTAGATCGCCAGTTTTTCGCCGGTCGGCATGTAAATCGTGTTACCACCTTCCTCGCCGCCGAGCATTTCGTTACGAATACGGATGTTGGCGAACGTGCCGCGCATCATCACTTCGTGGTTGCCGCGCCGTGAGCCGTAAGAGTTGAAGTCCCGTGGTTCCACGCCTTTTTCGCGCAAGTAACGCCCGGCCGGGCTGTCAGCCTTGATGTTGCCGGCGGGGGAGATGTGGTCAGTGGTCACCGAATCGCCGAGCAAGGCCAGAACCCGCGCGCCTGTGACATCTTTGATTTGCGGCAACGGCCCGGAAATATCGTCGAAAAACGGTGGGTGCTGAATGTAAGTGGAGTCGTCCTGCCACACATAAGTCGCCGCTTGCGGCACCTCGATGGCCTGCCACTGTTCATCGCCAGCGAACACCTCGGCGTATTCCTTGTGAAACATCGCCGTGCTGACCTGATTCACCGCATCGGCGATCTCTTTACTCGATGGCCAGATATCGCGCAGATACACCGGATTGCCTTGCTTGTCCTCGCCCAGCGGTTCACTGCTGATGTCGCTGCGTACGCTGCCAGCCAAGGCATACGCGACCACCAGCGGCGGTGAGGCCAGCCAGTTGGTTTTCACCAGTGGATGCACACGGCCTTCAAAGTTGCGGTTGCCGGACAGCACCGACGCCACGGTGAGGTCGGCTTTCTGAATGGCTTTTTCGATCGGCTCGGGCAGCGGCCCGGAGTTGCCGATGCAGGTGGTGCAGCCATAACCGACCAATGAAAAACCGAGCTGGTCGAGGTATTGCGTCAATCCTGCAGCCTTGTAGTAATCGGTCACCACTTTCGAGCCCGGTGCCAGTGAACTCTTTACCCACGGCTTGCGCGTCAGGCCTTTCTCCACGGCTTTTTTCGCCAACAGACCTGCCGCCATCATCACACTCGGGTTGGAGGTGTTGGTGCAGGAAGTGATGGCGGCGATGACCACGGCGCCGTTTTTCAGGCGATAGGTGTGGCCTTCGTATTCGTATTCGGTTTCGCCGACCAGATCGGCATTACCCACGGCGACGCCGCCACCGCCCTCACTTTCCAGGCGTCCTTCTTCTTTGCTGGTGGGTTTGAATTGCAGGTCGATGAAGTCGCTGAAGGCTTGCGGCACATTCGGCAGCGACACGCGATCCTGCGGGCGTTTTGGCCCGGCCAGGCTCGCTTCGACGCTGCCCATGTCCAGCGCCAGGCTATCGGTGAACACCGGTTCCTGACCGGGCAAACGCCACAGGCCTTGAGCCTTGGTGTAGGCCTCGACCAGTTTCACCGTTTCTGGCGGGCGACCCGACAGGCGCAGGTATTCCAGCGTCACGTCGTCGACCGGGAAGAAACCGCACGTCGCGCCGTATTCCGGGGCCATGTTGGCGATAGTTGCGCGATCAGCCAGTGGCAGATCGGCGAGGCCGTCACCGTAGAACTCGACGAATTTGCCCACCACGCCTTTCTTGCGCAGCATCTGCGTAACCGTCAGCACCAGGTCGGTGGCGGTGATGCCTTCCTTGAGTTTGCCGGTGAGTTTGAAACCGATCACTTCCGGAATCAGCATCGACACCGGTTGCCCGAGCATCGCCGCTTCCGCCTCGATCCCGCCGACGCCCCAGCCGAGTACGCCGAGGCCGTTGATCATGGTGGTGTGGGAGTCGGTGCCGACCAATGTGTCCGGGAAGGCATAGGTGCGGCCGTCTTCATCCTTTGTCCACACGGTGCGGCCGAGGTATTCAAGGTTGACCTGATGGCAAATGCCGGTGCCCGGCGGTACGACGCTGAAGTTATCGAAGGCGCTCTGGCCCCAACGCAGGAAGGCATAACGTTCGCCGTTACGCTGCATTTCGATGTCGACGTTTTGCTCGAAAGCGCTGGGCGTGGCGAACTTGTCGACCATCACCGAATGGTCTATCACCAGATCCACCGGTGACAGCGGGTTGATCCGTTGCGGGTCACCGCCGGCCTTGGCCATCGCCGCGCGCATGGCAGCGAGGTCGACCACGGCGGGCACCCCGGTAAAGTCTTGCATCAAGACGCGGGCCGGGCGGTACTGGATTTCCCGATCGGAGCGACGCTCCTTGAGCCACGCGGCAATCGCCTTGAGGTCAGCGCCGGTGACGGTTTTTTCATCTTCCCAGCGCAGCAGGTTTTCCAGCAGGACTTTCAGCGACATTGGCAGCTTGTCGAGATCGCCCAGGCTTTTGGCGGCATCCGGCAGGCTGAAATAATGGTAGGTCTTGTCGTCGATTTGCAGTGTTTTAAGGGTCTTCAGACTATCGAGGGACGGCATTACGATCACTCCTTTGAATCCGCACGGCTACGGATCGGGGGACGAATAGAGCTTTAAACCTAGCCCTGTTTTAGGTAGCTGGCTAATAACTGGACTCTATGAGCGGAACCAAGGTTCCGACATCGGCTATCATGCGCCGGTTTTCGTGACAGGCTTTGCTGCAACGCAAGGTCTGGACATCGCGCAGGGGCCGAATGATCGCCCGCTGCCCAGGAGTAAGAATGAACACCCTATTCATGCATTGCCGGCCAGGTTTCGAAGGCGAAGTCTGTTCGGAGATTTCCGACCTCGCCGCCCAACTCAACGTGGCTGGCTACGCCAAGGCCAAAGCGGCCACCGCCTGCGCCGAGTTTGTCTGCACCGAAGAAGACGGCGCCGAGCGTCTGATGCGCGGTCAGCGTTTTGCCGAACTGATCTTCCCGCGCCAATGGGCGCGCGGCGTCTTCATTGATCTGCCGGAAACCGACCGCATCAGCGTGATCCTCGCGCACATGGCCGAGTTCCCGGTGTGCGGCAGCCTGTGGCTGGAAGTCGTCGACACCAATGACGGCAAGGAACTGTCGAACTTCTGCAAGAAATTCGAAGGCCCGCTGCGCAAGGCGCTCACCGGCGCCGGCAAACTGGTCGATGACGCCAGCAAGCCGCGTCTGCTGCTGACGTTCAAAAGTGGTCGTGAAGTGTTTCTCGGTATGGCTGACGCGGGTAACTCGGCGATGTGGCCAATGGGCATTCCGCGCCTGAAGTTTCCGCGCGAAGCGCCGAGCCGCTCGACCTTGAAGCTGGAAGAGGCGTGGCACCACTTCATCCCGCGTGATCAGTGGGAAGACCGCCTGCACAGCGACATGACCGGCGTTGACCTTGGCGCCGCACCGGGCGGCTGGACCTGGCAATTGGTCAATCGCGGCATGCTGGTGACCGCGATCGACAACGGCCCGATGGCGGAAAGCCTGATGGACACCGGTCTGGTGCAGCACTTGATGGCGGACGGTTTTACCTTCAAGCCCAAGCAACCGGTGGACTGGATGGTCTGCGACATCGTCGAGAAGCCGGCGCGCAACGCGGCGATGCTCGAAGAGTGGATTGGTGAGGGGCATTGCCGCGAGGCAGTGGTCAATCTGAAGTTGCCGATGAAGCAGCGTTATGCCGAAGTGAAGCGCTTGCTCGAACGTATTGCCGATGGCTTCAAGGCGCGCGGGATCAAAGTCGATATCGGCTGCAAACAGCTCTATCACGACCGCGAGGAAGTGACCTGCCACCTGCGCCGACACGATATCAAAAAAACAAAATCCCGCTAAAACACTGCAAAACCCTGTAGGAGCTGCCGCAGGCTGCGATCTTTTGATGTTGTCTTTCTGAAAGATCAAGATCAAAAGATCGCAGCCTTCGGCAGCTCCTACAGGGGAGTGTGGTGTAACGCCCCGGCAATGCGCGACAATGCCGGCCAGTTTCAGGAGTGAATCATGAGTGAAATGATCGATACCCCGGTCGACGGCACGCTCGATGCCACCGGCCTTAATTGCCCGGAACCGGTGATGATGCTGCACCAGCACATCCGTGACCTGGTGCCCGGCGGCCTGCTCAAGGTGATCGCCACCGACCCGTCGACCCGCCGCGACATTCCCAAGTTCTGTGTGTTTCTCGACCACGAACTGGTGGGCCAGCACGAAGAGGCCGGGACTTATCTGTACTGGATTCGCAAAAAGTCCTGAGTCAGGGCAAAAAAAGACCTGCATTTGCAGGTCTTTTTTTATGGGCGATCAGCCCGCCGAACGGCTTATCCGAATACGCTTGCGCGCGCTGCGCGTCAGGCGGATCGACAGCATCAGCGCCGCACAGCTCAGGCCGACAATCAAACCCTGCCACAAGCCGCTCGGGCCGCGTGGCTCGCCGAGCCAGTCGGTCAGACCGAGGGCGTAACCCACCGGCAGACCAATGCCCCAATAGGCGAACAGCGTCAGAATCATCGTCACCCGAGTGTCCTGATAACCGCGCAGCGCGCCGGCGGCAGTGACCTGAATCGCGTCGGAAAACTGAAATAGCGCCGAGTACACAATCAGCATCGCCGCAATGTGAATCACCGTCGGGTCAGCGGTGTAGATCGCCGCAATCGGCTCACGCAGTAACAGCATCATGCTCGCCGACAGGCAGGCGTAAGCCAGCGCAGTGCCCATGCCGACGCCGGCCGCAAAGCGTGCTTCACGCGGTTCTTCACGGCCCAGGGCCTGACCGACACGCACAGTAACCGCCATGCCCAGCGAATACGGAATCATGAACACCAGCGAGCTGACATTCAGCGCAATCTGATGCCCGGCCACGACAGTGGCGCCCAAGCTACCGATCAGCAGGGCGATCACCGCGAAAATACTCGATTCGGCAAACACCGCGATGCCGATCGGCAGACCGATCGACAGCAGGCGCTTGATCACCGCCCATTGCGGCCAGTCGAAACGGCTGAAAATTTCGCTCGAGCGATACGCCGGGGCCCAGCGCTCATAACCAGCCAGACCCAGCGCCATCACCCACATCACAATCGCCGTGGCCCAGCCGCAGCCAACGCCGCCCATGGCCGGTACGCCGAAGTGGCCATAAATGAACACGTAGTTCAGCGGGATGTTCAGCGCCAGACCGCACAGGCCCAACACCATCGCCGGGCGGGTACGGCCGATGCCGTCACTGGTGCAGCGCAGCACGTGATAGAACGCCACCGCCGGCAAGCCGCTGGCGATGCCGTGCAAGTACTGCATGCACGGGCCGATCAGCTCCGGATCGACCTTCATCAGGTGCAGTACCGGCTCGGCGGCGACCAGCATCGCGGTAGCAATCAAGCCGACCACCAGCGCCAGCCACAACGCCTGACGCACGATCGGGCCGATTTCGCTGTGGGTGCCGGCGCCGAAGCGCTGGGCGACTTTCGGCGTGGTTGCCAGCAGGGTGCCGGTCATCAACAGGAACACCGGTACCCAGATCGAGTTGCCCAGCGCCACGGCCGCCAGATCCTTGGGCCCGACGCGCCCGGCCATCACCGCATCGACGAAGCCCATGGCCGTGGTCGCCAGCTGCGCGATGATGATCGGCAGCGCCAGGGCGAGCAGGTTCTTGAACTCCAGACGAATCCGCGCGGGGCGGGTGAGGGAGGCGGCGAGGGGTTGGTCAGTTACGGAATTCACAGGCAAAGCGTCCACAGAGATTGATGCGCAGGGCGGCGCATTCTACGCCGCTGACGGCTTGGTCAGGAAAAATCCTCTGTTGCGCATTTGTAATCTGTAGGCGCTGCCGCAGGCTGCGATCTTTTGATCTTGTTTTTAAGATCAGGATCAAAAGATCGCAGCCTGCGGCAGCTCCTACAGTTAGACTGCCGATTCGCCCAAGGAGCCCCCTATGCTGATTGTTGCCGACGAAAATATTCCGCTGCTCGACGCTTTTTTTGCCGGTTTCGGCGAGATCCGCCGGGTGCCGGGCCGTTCCATCGACCGTGCGACGGTCGAGCAGGCCGACGTGCTGCTTGTGCGTTCGGTGACCCAGGTCAACCGGGCGCTGCTTGCGGGCAGCAAGGTCCGATTCGTCGGCACCTGCACCATCGGTACCGATCATCTGGATCTCGATTACTTTAATGAAGCCGGCATCACCTGGTCGAGTGCCCCCGGCTGCAACGCCCGTGGCGTGGTCGATTACGTGCTGGGCAGCCTGATGACGCTTGCCGAAATCGAGGGCGTCGATCTGACTCAACGCACCTACGGCGTTGTCGGTGCCGGCGAGGTCGGCGGTCGGCTGATCAAGGTTCTGCAAGGTCTGGGCTGGAACGTCAAAGTCTGCGATCCGCCGCGTCAAGCTGCCGAGGGCAGCGATTTCGTCAGCCTCGAACAGATCATCGAGCAGTGCGACGTGATCAGTCTGCACACGCCGTTGACCCGCAGCGGTGATGGCGCGACCTGGCATTTGTTCGATCAGCAGCGTTTGCAGCAACTCAAGCCCGGCACCTGGCTGATCAACGCCGCGCGTGGCCCGGTGGTCGATAACGCTGCGCTGCGCAATGTGCTGCTGGAGCGTGAAGACCTGCAAGCGGTGCTAGATGTCTGGGAAGCCGAACCTGAAGTCGACGTCGCGCTGGCTGAGCTTTGCGTTTTGGCTACGCCGCACATCGCCGGTTACAGCCTCGATGGCAAACAGCGCGGCACGGCGCAGATCTATCAGGCGTACTGTGAATTTATCGGTCAGCCCGCGAGCATCCTGCTCAGTGACTTGCTGCCAGCACCGTGGTTGTCGGAAGTTTCCCTGCACGGCGAGAGCGATCCGGCCTGGGCGCTGGCGATGTTGTGCCGTGGCGTGTACGACCCGCGCCGCGATGATGCGGATTTTCGTCGTAGTCTCGTAGGCAATGTGGCTGAGCAGCGTGCGGCGTTTGATGTGTTGCGCAAGCAGTATCCGGTGCGGCGCGAGATCGAAGGACTGAAAGTGCGGATCGAAGGCGAATCAACGGCGTTGCAGCAGATTGTGGCGGCACTCGGCGCGGTGGCTGTTTAAAGACCGAGGTGGCTTCATCGCTGGCAAGCCAGCTCCCACAGGTTTCGCGGGTGTACTCGGACTTTGAGCACGACGAAAATCCTGTGGGAGCTGGCTTGCCAGCGATCGCTCCAACGCAAAGCTCAAGTGTTCAGACATAAAAAACCCGGCCAAAAAGGGCCGGGTCAGGAAGACGGTGGCTATATCACTCTTGTTCGGCAGGCTTGACCAATCGCTTGTCCAGTTCGCGGCAAGCGTCCTGGATCATGTCTTCAGTGATCGGTACTTCGCGGCCCTGTTCATCAATAATCGAGCAACCCAGAGTCTGGCCGGGTTTGGTGCGGATCACTTCAATCTTGTCATCGCTGCTGTGTTGCAAGGACATGGCCTGTCTCCTCATCAGGTTGTGTACTCAGGTTAAAACCGCCACGTGACCGGGCTGTGACAACTCCCTGCGGTCTGTCGACAGCGGCATCTCCACTCAAACAGAAATGACCGCTGGTCTCAACCGAGACCTTAGACCGATAGCAACTATGGCCTAGTCTTTGGGGGCATATTTAACCTGACTCATTGTGATTTACAGAGTTCCACCCCATAGAAGGTTTAGGCTAGCCCTTTCATCAACACGGATGTGTACCTGAATGACCCCGAAGTTTTCCTCACGGCACCGTCGCGCCCTGCGCCTGACCAGTCGATTTCTGGCCCCTTACCGCTGGCAAGTCATTGGTGCGCTGCTGGCGTTGATCGTCACCGCTGCCGTCACATTGTCGATGGGGCAGGGCATCAAATTGTTGGTCGATCGGGGCTTCATGACCCAGTCGCCGCATCAGCTCAACCAGAGCATTGGCATCTTCATGTTGATGGTGCTGGGCCTGGCGGTGGGCACGTTCGCGCGGTTTTACTGGGTGTCATGGATCGGCGAACGTTGCGTGGCTGACATTCGCCGCGAGGTGTTCAACCATCTGGTTTATCTGCACCCCGGCTTTTACGAGAACAACCGCAGTTCGGAGATTCAGTCACGGCTGACAGCCGACACGACACTGTTGCAATCGGTGATCGGTTCGTCGCTGTCGATGTTCTTGCGCAACCTGCTGATGGTCATCGGCGGCGTCATCCTGCTGTTCGTCACCAATGCAAAACTCACCAGCATCGTGGTGATTGCCTTGCCGTTCGTGGTTGCACCGATCCTGATTTTCGGCCGCCGCGTACGCAACCTGTCGCGGTTGAGCCAGGACCGGGTCGCCGATATCGGCAGCTATGTGTCCGAAACCCTTGGCCAGATCAAAACCGTACAGGCCTACAACCATCAGGTGCAGGACGAGCGGCGTTTTGCGTCTACGGTCGAGGAGGCTTTCGACACGGCGCGCAAACGCATCTTCCAGCGCTCGTGGATGATCACCATGGTTATCGTGCTGGTGCTGGGCGCGGTGGCGGTGATGTTGTGGGTCGGCGGCATGGACGTGATTGCCGGGCGAATCACCGGTGGCGAACTGGCCGCGTTTGTCTTTTACAGCCTGATCGTCGGCAGCGCGATCGGCACCCTGAGTGAAGTGATTGGCGAACTGCAACGCGCGGCGGGCGCAGCCGAACGGATTGCAGAGTTACTCGGTTCGCAAAACATCATCCAGCCACCTGCCACGGGGCTGGTGACCTTGCCGGAGCGTGTCACGGGTGAACTGCAGTTGCAGGATGTACGGTTTTCCTACCCATCGCGTCCGGAAAGTTACGCGGTCAACGGTTTGAATCTGACGATACGGGCCGGTGAGACACTGGCATTGGTAGGGCCGTCCGGTGCTGGCAAGTCCACGGTGTACGACCTGCTGTTGCGTTTTTACGACCCGCTGGAAGGGCAGATCCTCATCGATGGCGTGCCGCTGACCCGTCTTGATCCGCTGGATCTGCGTCGCCACTTTGCGTTGGTGTCTCAGTCGCCTGCGCTGTTTTTCGGCAGCGTTGAAGAGAATATTCGTTACGGCAATCCCGGAGCGACCCTGGAGCAGGTCAAGGACGCTGCAAAAATTGCTCACGCTCACGACTTCATCGAAAAGATGCCCAATGGTTACCAGACCCATCTGGGCGACGGCGGGCTGGGCCTTTCGGGTGGCCAGCGCCAACGCCTGGCGATTGCCCGCGCGTTGCTCGTCGACGCACCGATCCTGCTGCTGGACGAAGCCACCAGCGCCCTCGATGCTCAGAGCGAACACCTGATTCAGGAAGCCCTGCCGAGCTTGATGCAGAACCGCACCACGCTGGTCATCGCACATCGCCTGGCTACCGTGAAAAACGCCGACCGGATCGCGGTGATGGATCAGGGACAACTTGTTGCTATCGGCACCCATCAGGAACTGATTGCCAGCAATCCGCTGTACGCGCGGTTGGCGGCGTTGCAGTTCAATGATGGAAAAGTCACGGCTGATCAACTCTGATGGGCACTGCTTGCATCGGCGGATGATCGGTCTATAGGCACCTGTAGGAGCTGCCGCAGGCTGCGAACTTTTGAATTAAAAATGCCCGCATGAAAATGCGGGCATTTTTTTTAAGCAGGATCAAAAGATCGCAGCCTGCGGCAGCTCCTACAGGTCATTGATCATCGAAGTAACGCTCGTGCCAATCCACCAGCGGCTGTGGTGAGTTGAGTTTCTGACCGTAGATCACCGAGTACGACAGCACGTTCTGCACATACTGGCGGGTTTCGTCGAACGGGATGCTTTCCACCCAGACGTCGAAACTCAGGTGGTCAGCGCCACGCAGCCATTGACGCACTCGACCCGGGCCGGCGTTGTAGGCGGCGGAGGCGAGGACGCGGTTGCCGTTGAACTGGCTGTGAACCTGGCTCAGGTAGGCGGCGCCGAGCTGGATGTTCTTGTCCGGATCGAGCACCTGCTGCGGCGAGGCCAGCGGGATGCTGAATTTGCGCGCGGTTTCCTTGGCGGTGGCAGGCATCAGTTGCATCAGGCCGCTGGCACCGACGCCGGAGCGGGCGTCGTCCATGAACGCGCTTTCCTGACGGGTGATGGCAAACACCCAGCTCGAATGCAGGCCGCGAACCTTGGCTTCACGCACGAGGGTGTCGCGGTGGGCCATCGGGAAACGAATGTCCAGATCGTCCCAGTATTGCGCCTGGCTGATGGTGCGAATCGCCGGGAAGTACCATTTCAGGTCATAAGCCAGTTTCGCCTGGGCAACCATTTCGTCGCGGTTGAAGTGACGGCTGACGTGGTACCACTCGCGGCGCCCATCAACGATCTGCCCACGGGCATGGAATTCCAGCGCGCGGCGAACGCCAGGGGTGTTGCGCACTTTGTTGATCAGCGCCTGGCTGAGCACCAGTGGCTTGTTGTTCAACGAGTATGGCGATTGCGAACGATCGGCGGCGAGGAAACCGTAGAAATCACGTTCGCGCGCCAGATTTTTGTACAGGGTCTGCGCTTCCGGGTTCTGCGGTTGCGCGAGCTCCAGGCTGCGTGCCTGCCAGTAGCGCCAGCGGTTGGTGGTGGCCAGATCCTGCGGCAGACGTTTGGTCAGTTGATAGGCATCATCCCAACGAGCCAGACGCAGGAGCAGGCGCAAACGCCATTCGGAGACGGTGTTGTCACGCAGCTCCGGGTCGTATTTGGTCATCACGTCCAGCGCGCGGCTGTCGAAACGCCGGGCCAGGGTCAGGCCGATTTCACGGGCGATCGCAACTTTCTCATCACGGGAGAAATGCATGCTGCTGGCATAACCGTCGAGCAGGGCCATGGCCTTGTCCGGATCCTGACGGGCGAGGCGGCGCAGGCCGAGGCTGACCACATCAGACATTGGCTCATCGGCCGGGGTGAAGCGCGACGGCTGGTTGAGCAACTCGGGTTTCTGTGCGACATCGACCAGCAAACGACCGCGCGGGGCGAGGGTGGTCAGGCCGTTAACGAGGCTGTTGGCCAGCGGATAGTTGCGCGCCTGAGCGGCGAGTTTGGTGCGCTCCCAGCGTTTCTGTTCAGTCAGTTGGCCGTCAGCGGCCCAAATGCCGAACAGCGCGTCACACGCGGCGGGCTGCGATTTACCGGTCAGCCAGAGCTTGTCGGCGTTGGCATAGCCCTCGGCTTTCTTGTTGTGAGTGATCTGGTACTGCGCATTCAGGCAGTCCAGTTCGGTGAAGTTGAGTTTCGGGTCGTAATACTTGACGAAAGTTGCCCAATCGCCACGGTCGGCCAGCCAGCGCAACCAGCGCAGCTTCATCCAGTTGGCCTGGGGCAGGTCACCGTGCTCGGCGAGGAATTTTTCGATTTCCTCGTTGCTTGCGCTTTTCAGGCGCGCGGTCAATTCGTCGTAAGCCAGATACGGTTCCAGCGGGTAATCGGCCAGCGCCTGGCTGTAACGGAAATACGGGCCGGTATCACCCTTGGCCAGGGCGCGCTTGGCTTCATCGTAATACTGGCGTTGGGTGGACAGGTCCACCGCCTGGGCGGATTGAACGGCAGCGGCGGAAAGTAGCAAACAGGACAAAACACTGAAAAGGCGACTGCGCATGAGACATCCGGGCAGAGAAATCATGACAAGTGCCGACACGAATCAGCACTGAATTGTCTGTAGCTTAGCCTTTTGCCAGCAAGCGGCGAAAGCTTTGCCGGCCTCACAGCACAAGTTCGCAACAAATGTTGTGCAGAGTGCTTCGACAGACAAATTGCCGGCCTGTTGAAGCCCTAACTCAGGTAGAATGCGCGCCCGGTTTTTGGAGAAGCTCATGACCCTGCTCAAATTCAGCGATGTGTCCCTTGCGTTCGGCGCTATGCCGTTGTTGGACAAGGTATCCTGGCAGATCGCCCGTGGTGAGCGGGTGTGCATCATCGGCCGCAACGGCACAGGCAAGTCCAGCATGATGAAACTGGTCAAGGGCGATCAAAAGCCTGATGACGGCTCTGTGTGGCGTGCTCCCGGTCTGAAAATCGGCGAATTGCCGCAAGAATTGCCAGTGGCCGACGATCGGACAGTGTTCGATGTGGTCGCTGAAGGCCTTGATGGCGTGGGCGCGTTGCTCGCCGAATACCATCACCTTGCGCAGAACTGCGTCACTGAAGAAGACCTGAACAAGCTGATGCACGTTCAGCAAGACCTCGAAGCCCGTGACGGCTGGCGCTTGCAGACTCTGGTCGACAGCACCCTGAGCCGCCTGCAACTGCCGGCCGACAAGACCCTCGCCCAGTTGTCCGGCGGCTGGCGTCGTCGCGTGCTGCTGGCGCAGGCGCTGGTGTCCGAGCCGGATCTGCTGCTGCTCGACGAACCGACCAACCACCTGGACATCGGTGCGATTGCCTGGCTCGAAGAAGCGCTGAAAGATTTCCAGGGCGCCGTGCTGTTCATCACGCACGACCGTTCTTTCCTGCAAAACCTCGCCACGCGCATCCTCGAGCTGGATCGCGGCGGCCTGATCGACTGGAACGGCGACTACGCCAGTTTCCTCGTGCACAAAGAAGCCGCGCTGGCCGCTGAAGAAACCGCCAACGCGCTGTTCGACAAGAAACTGGCCCAGGAAGAAGTCTGGATCCGCCAGGGCATCAAGGCGCGCCGCACCCGTAACGAAGGCCGCGTCCGCGCCCTGAAAGCCTTGCGCGTCGAGCGTAGTGAACGTCGTGAGCGCACCGGCAAGGCCAACATTCAGCTGGACACTGCCGACAAGTCCGGCAAGCAGGTGATGGTCCTCGAGAACGTGAGTTTCGCTCACCCGGGCGGCCCGTTCCTGATCAAGGATTTCTCGATGGTGCTGACGCGCGGCGACCGTATTGGTTTGCTCGGCGCCAACGGTACCGGCAAGACCACGCTGCTGAAACTGATGCTCAGCGGTCTGCAACCGACCAGCGGCAAAGTGGAAGAGGGCACGCGGATCGACGTGGCCTACTTCGACCAGTTGCGTCACCAGTTGGACCTGGAAAAAACCGTTATCGACAACGTCGCCGAAGGTCGCGATTTCATCGATATCGACGGTCAGAGCCGCCACGTGTTGAGTTACCTCGGCGACTTCCTGTTCAGCCCGCAGCGTGCCCGCACGCCGGTCAAGGCGCTGTCGGGTGGTGAGCGTGCGCGTCTGCTGCTGGCGAAACTGTTCAGCAAGCCGGCCAACCTGCTGGTCCTCGACGAACCGACCAACGACCTCGACGTGGAAACGCTGGAGCTGCTCGAAGAAGTGCTGCTGACCTTCAATGGCACCGTGCTGATGGTCAGTCACGACCGGGCATTCCTCGACAACGTGGTTACCAGCACGCTGGTCTTCGAAGGCGAAGGCAAAGTGCGTGAATACGTCGGCGGCTATCAGGACTGGATCCGTCAGGGCGGCTCGCCGCGCCTGCTGGGCGTGACTGAAAGCAAATCCGGTAAAGCTGACCTGAATTCGGCTGTAGTGACCGCTGAGCCGGCTGCGGTAGCTGAACCTGCCGTTGCCGCCCCGGCGGCCAAAAAGAAGCTGAGCTATAAGCTGCAGCGCGAGCTGGAAGCGTTGCCGGGCGATATCGATGCCAAGGAACAGCAGATCGCTGCCGTGGAAGCTGAAATGGCTGACGCCGGCTTCTATCAGCGTCCTGCGGCTGAGACTGCCAAGGTGATTGCATCGCTTGAGCAGTTGCAGGCTGAGCTGGATGCTTTGATGGAGCGTTGGGCTGAGCTGGATGCCTGATTGATCCGGCAATAAAAAAGCCCGGCCTCATTTGCGTGAGGCCGGGCTTTTTGTAGGAGCTGCCGAAGGCTGCGAGCTTTTGATCTTGTTTTTAAAACCAACGTCAAAAGATCGCAGCCTTCGGCAGCTCCTACACAAGGGTTAGCGTTTGACCAGGTGCACGGCAAGGACATCGCAAGGTGCGCCGTGCAGCACGTCATTCGCAGTGGAGCCGAGCAACAGCGCCAGACCATGACGACCATGGCTGCCGACCACGATCAGATCGCACGCTTGTTCCTTGGCGAAATGATGGATTTCCTGGCGTGGCTGGCCGTAGGTCAGGTGGCAATTGGCGCCTTCGAGTTCGGAATACTTGAGCTTCAGGCGCTCCAGGCGCTCCTTGGCCTGATCGAACTGCTGTTGTTGCAGTTGTGACAGATCCATCGGCACGTCGCCGCCAAACGCCATGGCCATTGGCTCGACGATATGCACCAGCGACAGCTTGGCGCCATTGCTCACGGAAAGCTCGCGGGCGCGGTGAATCACAGGGTCGCACTCTTCAGTCAAATCTACAGCGACCAGGATGTGGTGATAGGGCATGAGGTGCTCCTCCTGAGGTTTCAATATTGTTAAGTATGGCTGGTTTCAAGCGCATTGGTTCCAAAGTGACACAATGCGCTCACCAAGAATGGGGAGTAGAGATATGACGGTCTGGTTGGTGGTGTCAATCCTGTTGGTGGTTTTAAGTCCGCTGGCATGGTTGCGCCCATCGCGCGCGCAAAGCGGCCGTATTGCCCTGCGCATGGAGGCGCGGCGCATTGGCCTGGCCATGCAATTGGCGCCTCAGGAATGGCCGCACTGGCTGTCGCAAGAGCCGCCGAGCCCGTGTGCGCAATACCATCGCCCGCGGCGTAGCAAGCAACCCGCGTGCTGGACTTACTGGCAGAAATCGCCGGGTGTGTGGGTCAATCAATGGCAGGAGGTCTGCGAATATCGCGCGCTGCTCAATCATTTCGAAAAGTTGCCGGGCAACGTTTTCAAAGTTGAGGCGGATGCGCAGATGATTGCCTTGTATTGGGGCGAGAAGGGCGAAGCCACGGTATTGCAAGATATCGACGCCACGCTGAAAGCGCTGGCATGACGCGCGGACTTTTCCCACTGCAACGGTGGGGAACGTCCGGCAGACGCGCAATAAAAAGCCCGACATGATTCATCGGGCGGGGTTGGCCAGGCAGGCCGGTAATTCTTTGCTGATGTGCCGGGTGCATTGAGTGCATTTCCCTGTAGTCCAGCCAGCGTAGCCCGTTAAACAGGGCTCGGCGCCAATTAGGGCGAATTTTCTAACTATTGATTCTATGAATGGCTTCACATGCAGACGCGTGTTGCTGGTCTTCGTGGTACGGAAATGACCGCAAAGTCGCATTTCAACCCGCATTTTGGGCGATTGACAATTGTCGGAAATTCCGTGAAGGTGACGTACCCAAATCAAACGGGCGTATGAATTGAGCGTTTGTCTTACTGACCGCTCCTACAGAATCCCGACTATCGCGTTGGCGGGTGTGCCGGGTGGATTGGCGTTAGCATCGACGAAAAAGCGTCCTGCCGAGCCATTCGCCTGCGTCCGACGTGTACTGTTCAGCTTCCATATCGTGGAGATCAGTTGATGATTTACGAAGGTAAAGCCATCACGGTTAAAGCTCTTGAAAGTGGCATCGTCGAATTGAAATTCGACCTCAAGGGTGAGTCCGTCAACAAGTTCAACCGTCTAACCCTGAACGAACTGCGTCAGGCCGTAGACACCATCAAGGCAGATGCTTCGATCAAGGGCGTGATCGTCAGCAGTGGCAAGGACGTGTTCATCGTCGGCGCCGACATCACTGAATTTGTCGAGAACTTCAAGCTGCCGGATGCCGAGCTGGTTGCTGGCAATCTCGAAGCCAACAAGATCTTCAGCGATTTCGAAGACCTCAACGTTCCGACCGTAGCGGCCATCAATGGCATCGCCCTGGGCGGCGGTCTGGAAATGTGCCTCGCAGCTGACTATCGCGTCATGTCCACCAAGGCCAAGATCGGTCTGCCGGAAGTCAAACTGGGCATCTACCCAGGCTTCGGCGGCACCGTGCGTCTGCCGCGCCTTATCGGTGTTGACAACGCTATCGAGTGGATTGCCTCCGGCAAGGAAAACCGCCCTGAAGACGCGCTGAAAGTAAGCGCCGTCGACGCTGTGGTTGCTCCAGAGAAGCTGCAGGAAGCTGCCCTTGAACTGATCAAACGCGCCATCTCCGGCGAGTTCGATTACAAGGCCAAGCGTCAGCCGAAACTTGAAAAAATCAAGTTGAACGCCATTGAGCAAATGATGGCTTTCGAAACCGCCAAAGGTTTTGTCGCCGGTCAAGCTGGCCCGAACTATCCGGCGCCGGTTGAAGCGATCAAGACCATCCAGAAAGCCGCGAACTTCGGTCGTGACAAGGCGCTGGAAGTCGAAGCCGCCGGTTTCGTCAAGCTGGCCAAGACTTCTGCCGCGCAGAGCTTGATCGGTCTGTTCCTGAACGATCAGGAACTGAAGAAAAAGGCCAAGGCCTACGACGAAATCGCCAAAGACGTGAAGCAGGCTGCCGTACTCGGCGCCGGCATCATGGGTGGCGGTATCGCTTATCAGTCGGCCTCCAAAGGTACGCCGATCCTGATGAAGGACATCAACGAGCACGGCATCGAACAGGGTCTGGCCGAAGCCGCCAAACTGCTGGTTGGCCGCGTTGATAAAGGTCGCATGACCGCTGCGAAAATGGCTGAAGTGCTCAACGCCATTCGTCCAACCCTTTCCTACGGCGACTTCGGTCACGTTGATCTGGTGGTCGAAGCTGTTGTCGAGAACCCGAAGGTCAAGCAAGCCGTACTGGCGGAAGTCGAAGGTCAGGTCAAAGAGGACACCATCCTTGCGTCCAACACCTCGACCATTTCCATCAGCCTGCTGGCAAAAGCCCTCAAGCGTCCGGAAAACTTCGTCGGCATGCACTTCTTCAACCCGGTGCACATGATGCCGCTGGTGGAAGTGATCCGTGGCGAGAAGTCGAGTGAACTGGCTGTTGCCACCACCGTTGCCTACGCCAAGAAAATGGGCAAGAACCCGATCGTCGTCAACGACTGCCCGGGCTTCCTGGTCAACCGCGTTCTGTTCCCGTACTTCGGCGGTTTCGCCAAGCTGGTCAGCGCCGGTGTGGACTTTGTCCGTATCGACAAGGTCATGGAAAAATTCGGCTGGCCGATGGGCCCGGCGTACCTGATGGACGTGGTCGGTATCGACACCGGTCACCACGGTCGTGACGTGATGGCTGAAGGCTTCCCGGACCGCATGAAGGATGACCGCCGTTCGGCCATCGACGTGCTGTACGAAGCCAAGCGCCTGGGTCAGAAGAACGGCAAGGGCTTCTACGCCTACGAGGCCGACAAGAAAGGCAAGCAGAAGAAAGTCGCCGATCCGTCGGTGCTGGAAGTGCTCAAGCCGATCGTTTACGAGCAGCGCGAAGTCACTGACGAAGACATCATCAACTGGATGATGATCCCGCTGTGCCTGGAAACCGTGCGTTGCCTGGAAGACGGCATCGTTGAAACCGCCGCTGAAGCCGACATGGGTCTGGTCTACGGTATCGGTTTCCCTCCATTCCGTGGCGGTGCACTGCGCTACATCGATTCGATCGGTGTTGCCGAGTTCGTTGCCCTGGCTGACCAGTACGCTGATTTGGGCGCGCTGTACCACCCGACCGCGAAACTGCGTGAAATGGCCAAAACCGGCCAACGGTTCTTCGGTTAAGCGTCCCAACTTTTGAGCGAGAGTGAAATTTTATGAGCTTGAATCCAAGAGACGTCGTGATTGTCGACTTCGGTCGTACTCCGATGGGCCGCTCCAAGGGCGGCATGCACCGCAACACCCGTGCCGAAGACATGTCGGCGCACCTGATCAGCAAACTGCTGGAACGCAACGTCAAGGTTGATCCGAACGAAGTCGAAGACGTGATCTGGGGCTGCGTAAACCAGACCCTGGAGCAGGGCTGGAACATCGCGCGCATGGCGTCGCTGATGACGCAGATCCCGCACACTGCTGCCGGTCAGACCGTCAGCCGTCTGTGTGGCTCGTCGATGAGCGCACTGCACACGGCCGCGCAAGCGATCATGACCGGTAACGGTGACGTGTTCGTGGTTGGCGGCGTCGAGCATATGGGCCACGTGAGCATGATGCACGGTGTCGATCCGAACCCGCACATGTCGCTGTACGCGGCAAAAGCCTCGGGCATGATGGGTCTGACCGCTGAAATGTTGGGCAAAATGCACGGCATCACTCGCGAGCAGCAAGACGCTTTCGGCGTGCGTTCCCACCAGTTGGCTCACAAGGCCACCGTGGAAGGCAAGTTCAAAGACGAAATCATCCCGATGCAGGGCTACGACGAGAATGGTTTCCTGAAACTGTTCGACTACGACGAAACCATTCGTCCGGAAACCACCCTGGAAAGTCTGGCGGCCCTCAAGCCTGCCTTCAATCCAAAGGGCGGCACCGTGACTGCCGGTACTTCGTCGCAGATCACTGACGGTGCTTCGTGCATGATCGTGATGTCGGCGCAGCGTGCGCAGGACCTGGGTATCCAGCCAATGGCGGTTATCCGTTCGATGGCAGTGGCGGGTGTGGATCCGGCAATCATGGGCTATGGTCCAGTTCCGGCGACACAAAAAGCCCTGAAGCGTGCGGGCCTTGGCATCAACGATATCGACTTCTTCGAGCTCAACGAAGCTTTCGCTGCACAGGCTCTGCCAGTGCTGAAAGATCTGAAAGTGCTCGACAAGATGAACGAGAAGGTTAACCTGCACGGCGGCGCGATCGCCCTGGGTCACCCGTTCGGTTGTTCCGGTGCCCGTATTTCCGGCACCTTGCTGAACGTGATGAAGCAGAATAGCGGCACCCTCGGGGTAGCCACTATGTGCATTGGTCTCGGCCAAGGCATCTCCACCGTCTTCGAACGCGTTTAAGCGTCTCGTTGATGGAAGCCGGGGCCAAGTGCCCCGGTTTTTGTTTTTGTGGATTTATTTTTGTTTTTATTTTGAAAAAATTTGAGTGAGGGCCAAAACATGCCGATACAACCTGGGCTCTACCAACATTACAAAGGTCCGCAGTACCGTGTTTTCAGTGTCGCAAGGCATTCGGAAACCGAAGAAGAAGTGGTCTTTTACCAAGCCCTGTATGGCGATTACGGATTTTGGGTGCGCCCTCTGAGCATGTTTCTCGAGTCGGTCGAGGTTGACGGCGAGCAGGTGCCACGCTTTGCTTTGGTGCAAGCCGAACCGAGCCTTTTTTCCAAGGCATAAGGCGAGTGCGCACAGAACCCTGTGCTTGACCTCACCTTGTATCAACTATATATAGCGGTGCCGCGTCAGGCGCCAACCGCCTTTCACTTCTAGAATTCAGGAATTTTCTGATCCATGGGCAAATCGCTGGTCATTGTGGAATCCCCGGCTAAGGCCAAGACCATCAACAAGTATCTGGGTAACCAATACGTGGTGAAGTCGAGTATCGGCCATATCCGAGACCTGCCCACCAGCGGTTCGGCTAGCGCCAGCAAAGAGCCAGCCGCCAAGCGCGGCAAGGCTGCTGCGGGCGAAGGTCCGGTGCTCTCGCCGAAAGAGAAAGCGCGCAAGCAGCTGGTCTCGCGTATGGGTGTCGATCCCGATCATGGCTGGAAAGCCAAGTACGAGATCCTCCCGGGCAAAGAGAAGGTCATCGAAGAGCTGCGCCGGCTCGCCAAAGATGCTGACACCATCTATCTCGCAACCGACTTGGATCGCGAGGGGGAAGCCATTGCCTGGCACCTGCGCGAAGCCATCGGTGGTGACGACAGCCGCTACAAGCGTGTGGTGTTCAACGAAATCACCAAGAAGGCGATTCAGGAAGCGTTCTCCAAGCCGGGCGAGCTGGACATCGATCGTGTCAACGCTCAGCAGGCGCGGCGCTTCCTCGACCGCGTTGTCGGTTACATGGTCTCGCCGCTGCTGTGGGCGAAGATCGCCCGGGGCCTGTCCGCCGGTCGCGTGCAATCGGTTGCCGTGAAACTGGTCGTGGAGCGTGAGCGCGAAATTCGAGCGTTCAACCCGGAAGAGTACTGGGAAGTGCATGCCGATCTCGGCACCACCAAAGGCTCGACCGTGCGTTTCGAAGTCGCCCGCGAGAAAGGCGAAGCCTTCAAGCCGCTGAACGAAACCCAGGCCATGGCCGCGCTGGAGAAACTCAAGTCTTCCAGCTACAGCATCGTCAAGCGCGAAGACAAACCGACCAGCAGCAAACCGTCGGCGCCGTTCATCACGTCCACTTTGCAACAGGCTGCGAGCAACCGCTTGGGCTTTGGCGTAAAGAAAACCATGATGATGGCCCAGCGTTTGTACGAAGCTGGCTACATCACTTATATGCGTACCGACTCGACCAATCTCTCGGCCGATGCCGTGACGATGGCGCGTGCTTATATCGAAGACGAGTTCGGCAAGAAGTATCTGCCGGAAACGCCAAACGTCTACAGCAGCAAGGAAGGCGCACAAGAGGCTCACGAAGCGATTCGTCCGTCCGACGCCAACACCATTCCAAGCAAGCTGGCAGGCATGGAGCGTGATGCAGAGCGTCTCTATGAGCTGATCTGGCGCCAATTCCTCGCTTGCCAGATGCTGCCGGCGCAATACTTGTCGACCACTGTCAGCGTCGGTGCTGGTGACTTCGAGCTGCGTGCCAAGGGCCGCATCCTCAAGTTCGATGGTTACACCCGTGTGATGCCGCAGATTGCCAAGCCTGGCGATGACGACGTTCTACCTGATATGGCGCAGGGCGACGTGATGAAGCTGATCAAGCTTGATCCGTCGCAGCACTTCACCAAGCCGCCGGCGCGTTACTCGGAAGCCAGTTTGGTGAAAGAAATGGAAAAACGTGGCATCGGTCGTCCTTCGACCTATGCAGCGATCATTTCGACCATTCAGGATCGCGGTTACGTGACCCTGCACAACCGTCGTTTCTATTCGGAAAAGATGGGCGATATCGTTACCGAGCGTCTGTCGGAGAGCTTCTCAAACCTCATGGACTATGGCTTCACCGCCGGCATGGAAGAGAACCTCGATGACGTCGCACAGGGCGAGCGCGACTGGAAAAGCGTGCTGGACGAATTCTACGGCGACTTCAAAAAGAAACTCGAAGTAGCCGAGAACCCGGAAAACGGCATGCGTGCCAACCAGCCGGTGATGACCGATATTCCGTGCACGACCTGCGGTCGTCCGATGCAGATACGTACTGCGTCGACCGGCGTGTTCCTCGGTTGCTCGGGCTACAGTCTGCCGCCGAAAGAGCGCTGCAAGGCCACCGTCAACCTGGTGCCGGGCGACGAGATCGCTGCGGACGACGAGGGCGAATCGGAATCGCTGGTGCTGCGCGGCAAGCACCGTTGCCCGATCTGCAGCACGGCGATGGACGCTTACCTGCTCGACGAAAAGCGCAAGCTGCACATCTGTGGTAACAACCCGGATTGCGCCGGCTACGAAATCGAAGAAGGCAGCTATCGCATCAAGGGCTACGAAGGTCCGAGCCTGGAATGCGACAAGTGCGGCAGCGAGATGCAACTCAAGACCGGCCGATTCGGCAAGTTCTTCGGTTGCACCAACCCTGAGTGCAAGAACACCCGCAAACTGCTGAAGAGCGGTGACGCGGCGCCGCCGAAGATGGATCCGGTGAAGATGCCTGAGCTGAAATGCGAAAAGGTCAACGACACCTACATCCTGCGCGACGGTGCATCCGGTCTTTTCCTGGCGGCGAGCCAGTTCCCGAAAAACCGCGAGACCCGTGCTCCGCTGGTGATCGAGATTGTGCCGCACAAGGACGAAATCGATCCGAAGTACCACTTCCTCTGCGACGCTCCGAAGAAGGATCCTGATGGTCTGCCAGCGGTCATCCGCTACAGCCGCAAGACCAAGGAGCAATACGTGCAGACCGAAGTCGACGGCAAGCCTACCGGTTGGAAGGCTTACTACGACGGCGGCAAGTGGACCGTTGAAGACAAGCGCGCAAAAGCCAAGGCTGAGTAAGCGTTAGTCCGGCACTGAAAAGGCCGCATGCGAACCCTCGGGTTTTCATGCGGCCTTTTGGTTTTCTGCTTGCGGTGGGATCGGCTGATCCACGACACTGTCCGGCCTGTGTGAAGCAATTATTTCGTTGTGGAGAGCGCCGTCATGGCTCACGAACTCTATACCCGTACCAATCAGAAGATCTATTTCGCCGGCCTGTCGCTGGAAGCCCTGGCTCGTGCTGAAGAG
Organism: Pseudomonas sp. PB103; assembly: GCF_009764635.1. Lineage (NCBI taxonomy): Bacteria > Pseudomonadati > Pseudomonadota > Gammaproteobacteria > Pseudomonadales > Pseudomonadaceae > Pseudomonas > Pseudomonas sp. PB103. Next base: position 41,003 of record NZ_RWIL01000002.1, read on the forward strand.
GGGCGGGCGATGAATTCCCTGGCGCTGATTCAGGCCGGTCGTGAATCGGCGTTGTTTCACCTCTACGGCGCTCTGTTGGGGCTTTGCCATGAGATCGCGGGCTTCTATCGTCTGCCCCAAGCCAGCGCGCCCCGGGCTGAGGCGCTGCTGACGCGTGAAGTGCTGGAGTCGATTGCGATTCCCGAGCTGGCCGAAATGATTGAACTGGCGGGTAACTCGGAAACCTGGCTGGCAAAACTGCTGGCTGCACATTCAGCGCTGTTTCAACCTCCGCGGGTGCCGCACAAGCCCAAGGGCGATGTGACACAGCCACTGATTCAGGCGATTAATCTGGACGAGGAAGAGGCGCCAGACGAGTTGAGTCGGGAGGAGTTGGAGAGCTGGCGGCAGAACCTCAAAGGCTTGGCGCTGCGTTTTCGCGAGGGGCTGAACGAGTGCTGAGGATGATTGACACGGTGGCAATCTGAAACATGCTGCTGGTCAAGATCCCGAGCGAAGCCTGAATGATGTCTATATAATCCCTGCCTTTCGTGGAGAACAGACCTATATGCCAACGTCCTTTCTAGAAATTGTCGAGTTACCAGACGGCCGAATCGAACTGCGCAGGGCTGAGGACGAAGGTTCTTTGGTGACTCTGGATTTCTCCGAGGATGCCAAGACTTTCCTTCAAGGTCAGCACGTGGAAATCGCCAAGGCGATGTTGAGCGTCGGCGTGCAGATGGCAGGCCGGATGATCGAAGGTGAGTTTGATAAGGAAGAGGGGCCGCGGGTTCTTCACTGATCCCCGCCTGCATTTCGTTTTTATCGTTACCGCTTCAGATCGGCTTCTCTGTCCCTGGAGAAGCCCTGCGCTTCACACGGCGCACGTTACTCGTCAATCAACCCAATCGAATGTTCAAGCTCTGAGCGTCGCCTGTGCGTGCAGCGCTGATCAACTGTTGCCGTGAACCTGCGTTCAGCGGGTTGAGCCAGGTCACCACCGTGTGGCTGCGGCCCAGGCGTAATGCCTCGCACGCCAGTTGTTGAGCGCTTTGAGTGCCGCGCGGTTGCAACAGCAAGATGCGCTCGCGGTTCAGGCCAGCATCGCGCAACCAGGTTTGAGTCAAGCTGGCCGGTGGCGCAATCAGCGTCAGCCAGCGAGCATCCTGGTCCTCGCTCAGTTCGCGAAGGATCGGGGCAAGCAGGTTCAGGCAGTTCCCCGCCGCACCCCGCAGTGACAGCTCACTGAATACTTCAGGTTCGGCACTCCACGGGCGCTCGACCACTTCTTTGAGGGTCGGCGCCATCGGTTGTGCCAGAAACGCTTCGAATAAAGGCAGTTGTGTTTGCTGGGGTGTGTGTGGGAACTGCATAGAGCCTCCTTTAGCGGCGGATAACGCCGACACTCAAGCCTTCGATCACCAGTTCCTGATCTTTCAGGTCGACTTCGATAGGGGCGAACTCAGGGTTTTCGGCCATCAGCCAGACCTTGCTGCCTTCGCGCTTGAAGCGTTTGACGGTCACTTCGTCGCCGATACGTGCAACGACAACCTGACCATTTCGCGCTTCGCGGGTGGTGTGGACGGCAAGAAGGTCGCCATCGAAAATGCCGATGTCCTTCATGCTCATGCCGTGCACGCGCAACAGGTAGTCGGCACGAGGGTGGAAGAAGGTTGGGTTGATGTTGCAGGACTCTTCGATGTGCTGCTGGGCGAGAATCGGTGCACCGGCAGCCACACGGCCGATGATCGGCAGGGTTGAGTCATCAGCCTTGGCTTCAAAGCCAGGGATGCGAATGCCGCGAGAGGCGCCGGGAGTCATCTCGATGGCACCCTTGCGAGCCAGTGCCTTGAGGTGTTCTTCGGCCGCGTTCGGCGACTTGAAGCCCAGTTCCTGAGCGATTTCTGCGCGGGTCGGCGGGTAGCCGTTGTCTTCGAGGCAACGTTTGATAAAGGCCAGAATCTCGGCTTGGCGTGGCGTCAGCTTTAGCATATTGATCGCTCTGTCTTTTTATACAGTGACTGGGATTATATACAGTGAAGCGGTCTTGGCAATGCCCGTTTTTTTGCACGCCGCCAGACGGTCGGCAGGTGCGCTTATTAATGCGGCGGGCATGTGTGGTTAAATAGCTGACCGACCATTCCCAAAACGAACCGGCAGGCTTGACAACGCACAGGCTGAAACGTATGTTTCAAACAAGTGTTTGTCAGGCGGAGTAGCCATGGCCCAGTCGGAAACCGTTGAACGCATTCTTGATGCTGCCGAGCAGTTGTTCGCGGAGAAAGGTTTCGCTGAAACCTCATTGCGTTTGATCACCAGCAAGGCTGGCGTCAACCTGGCAGCAGTGAACTATCACTTCGGCTCGAAGAAAGCCCTTATTCAGGCGGTGTTCTCACGCTTCCTCGGGCCGTTCTGCATCAGCCTCGATAAGGAACTGGAGCGCCGTCAGGCCAAGCCTGAAAACAAGCCAACCCTCGAAGAACTGCTGGAAATCCTCGTCGAGCAAGCGCTCGTGGTGCAGCCACGCAGCGGCAACGATCTGTCGATCTTCATGCGTCTGCTCGGCCTCGCGTTCAGCCAGAGTCAGGGCCACTTGCGCCGGTATCTGGAAGACATGTACGGCAAGGTGTTCCGTCGCTACATGCTGCTGGTCAACGAAGCAGCGCCACGGATTCCGCCGATCGAGCTGTTCTGGCGCGTGCACTTCATGCTCGGTGCTGCCGCGTTCAGCATGTCCGGCATCAAGGCATTGCGCGCGATTGCCGAGACCGATTTCGGCGTCAACACTTCCATCGAACAAGTCATGCGCCTGATGGTGCCGTTCCTCGCCGCAGGCATGCGCGCCGAAACCGGCGTTACTGACGCGGCGATGGCGACGGCGCAGTTGCGCCCGCGTAGCAAATCGACACCGGTTGCCGCCAAGGTTTAACCGTACACGGGTGGGCGCGGCAGCTTGTATCCGCTAAGCTAGCCGCCCATGCCGACTCTCGTTGTGAACCCGATCTCGATAGAAATTGCCGACCTGCCGAGCCTTGCTCACGGTAGCGATTTGCTGCGGATCGGGTTTTTCGTTTTCAAGGAATCTCTATGACTGCTGGCCTGCAAGGCTCGTTGATGGTGGACGTCGCCGGTACCTGGCTGACGGCTGAAGATCGCCAATTATTGCGTCAGCCCGAGGTGGGCGGCCTGATCATTTTCGCGCGCAATATCGAACATCCACGTCAGGTGCGTGAGCTCAGCGCGGCGATCCGCGCGATTCGCCCGGACTTGCTGCTGGCGGTGGATCAAGAGGGCGGTCGCGTGCAGCGCTTGCGCCAAGGCTTCGTACGCCTGCCGGCGATGCGCGCTATCGCCGATAACCCGAATGCCGAATACCTCGCCGAGCAGTGCGGCTGGATCATGGCCACTGAAGTGCTGGCGGTCGGTCTCGACCTGAGCTTCGCCCCGGTGCTTGACCTGGACTACCAGCGCAGCGCCGTGGTGGGCACCCGTTCATTTGAAGGTGATCCAGAGCGTGCCGCACTGCTCGCGGGAGCCTTTATCCGGGGCATGAACAGCGCCGGCATGGCCGCCACCGGCAAGCATTTCCCCGGTCACGGCTGGGCTGAGGCCGATTCGCACGTGGCGATCCCGAATGACGAGCGCAGCCTCGATGAGATCCGTGCCAACGACCTCGTGCCGTTCGCCAAACTCAGTAAACAACTGGCCGCGATCATGCCAGCGCACGTCATCTATCCACAGGTTGATTCGCAGCCCGCCGGTTTCTCCCGGCGCTGGTTGCAGGACATCCTGCGCGGCGAATTGCAGTTCGATGGCGTGATCTTCAGCGATGACCTGTCGATGGCCGGCGCCCATGTGGTCGGCGACGCCGCCAGCCGCATCGAAGCCGCACTGACTGCCGGTTGCGACATGGGCCTGGTGTGCAATGATCGCGCTGCTGCCGAACTGGCCCTGAGCGCCGCGCAACGCATGAAGGTCAAGCCATCCGCGCGAATTGCGCGCATGCGTGGTCAGGCGATTGCCAGCACCGAATATCGCCAGGATCCGCGCTGGCTCACCGCTGTCGGCGCGCTCAAAGACGCTCAACTGATCGATTAAGGATTTTTCGCTATGACGGTTTACGCAATCATCGGTGGCACCGGCCTGACCCAGCTCGAAGGCTTGACCATCCGCCAGTCGCTGGCGGTGGACACGCCCTACGGCGCGCCCTCGGCCGACGTACAGATTGGCGAATACGCCGGCAAGGAAGTGCTGTTCCTCGCCCGTCACGGCCATCCGCATCGCTTCCCGCCGCACAAGGTCAACTACCGCGCCAACCTGTGGGCGCTGAAGCAAGCGGGTGCCGAAGCGATTATCGCAGTGAATGCCGTGGGCGGGATTCATCCGGCGATGGGCACCGGTCATTTCTGCGTCCCACATCAGATCGTCGACTACACCAGCGGTCGCGAGCACACCTATTTCGCCGATGATCTGGAGCACGTCACCCATATCGACTTCAGCTTTCCCTACAGCGAACCGCTGCGTCAGCAATTGATCGCCGCCGTGGCTGCTGAAGGTTGCGAGTTCAGCGATCAAGGCGTTTACGCCTGCACCCAAGGCCCGCGACTGGAAACGGTCGCCGAGATCGTGCGTCTGGAACGTGATGGCTGCGACATCGTCGGCATGACCGGCATGCCGGAAGCGGCATTGGCCCGCGAGCTGGATCTGGATTACGCCTGTCTGGCGCTGGTGGTGAACCCTGCGGCGGGCAAGACCACCGAAGTGATCACCATGGCCGAGATCGAACAGGCGCTGCATGACGGCATGGGCAAGGTGAAGTCGGCATTGGCGCGGGTGTTGGCCAGCTAAGGGCCGCCAATGAGCATTTTCATCGAACAGCTCAAGTCATTGGCCTGGACTCAGGAATTCACTAGCACCGCGCTGGCCAAGGCTCGGGCTTATGCCGCCGAGGACCGGGTAGAGATCATCGAGATCGATGACAGAAAGATCGAGGCGTTTTGCGTCGGTTCGCAAGATCAGGCGTATGAACAAACCATTTACCTGTCTGAAGATCGGCTAGGTTCCGTCTATTTGCGTTGCCTGTGCACCTGTCCTGTCGCTATCGACTGCAAGCATTGCGCTGCGGTGCTTTATCACCTGCAGGGCAGTGATCATAGTGCGTCTGAAAGTGACGCACAGATCCCGTTGGGTCGGGCGCTGGAAAATTGGCTTTCGACCATTCCCGTGCCGGCCAAACCTGCTGAAGAAGGCGCGCAAACCGCAGGCACGCGCCTGTTTTACAAGCTCAAGCCAACGCCTGTGAGCGGTAAGTGGCTGCTCGATATTTTCAAGGTTTCCCAGCTCAAGAGCGGCGAGTTACGCGAAGTCAAACCGATGTATTCGCTAGCGGAAATGCTTATGCGTCAGCCCGGCTACCTGTCCGAGCTGGATCTGCACGTTGCCAGGCTGCTGGTTGCCATGCACTCTCACCACGCCTATTACAGCGGCTATCCGCTGGAAGGCAGCAGCGGCGCCGAACTGCTGGAAATGCTCCTGCGCACCTCGCGGCTGTTCCTCGATTTCGAGGATCTGCGACCGTTGGTGCCGGGCGCGAAGCGCATCGGTCAGTTCGCCTGGGCCGAGCAGGCCGACGGCGGTTTCCGCGCGCAGTGGAGCAGTGCCGAGGCTGCGCAGGAAACTGTGCTGGCGCTGGAGCCGCTTTATTACCTGGATCGTGAACAGCGGCAGATTGGCCCTCTGTTCAATGAGCTGGAAGAAAAACTGGCCAGCCATTTGACTCTGGCGCCGGACATTCCGGCGCGTCAGGCCATGCAGTTCAGCCATCGCATGAGCGCCGCGACGAGAATCCCGCCGCCACACCAACTGACCGAACGAATCATCGACGACGTACTACCGCAGCCACAACTGACTCTCGTCAGCGGTCGGGAGCGCTCGCGCTGGGAATACGTTCTGGAGCACCGCGCTGCCCTGGTGTTTACCTACAACGGCCGGCCGACGGTGGATCGCAACCCGGAAGTAATGATCCTCAACGGTACCGAAACCCAGCGCATTCAACGCCAGCCTGCGGTGGAAAAGAAACTGCGCCAGATCCTGCAAAAGCTCGGTTTCAAAAAAGCCACGCGCAAGAGCTCGCTGGATCGTCCCGGCGAGATGTTCACGTTGCCGGATGATTCCGCCTGGCTCGGGTTTATGCACGAAGGGCTTGCCACGTTGCGCGCCTCGAACTGGGAAGTGGAGATGAGTCCCGGCTTTCATTTCAATGTGCAACCGGTTGAGCATTGGTACGCCGAGGTCGAAGAAGAGGCTGGGCATCAGTGGTTTGACTTGCAGTTGGGTATCGTCGTCAATGGCCAGCGCTACAGTTTGCTACCGATCCTTCTGCACTTGTTGCGCACCCAGCCGCGCTTGCTTGATCCGGTCAATCTGGCACAACGCAGCGATGACGAAAAACTCCTGATCGAACTGAAGCCCAGCGGCTTTGGTGACTCTTCGGGCGCCAAGGTCGCGCTGCCGCTGAGTCGGGTCAAACCGCTGATGGCCACGCTGGGCGAGTTGTACTTGGGCGGTCATCAGGGCGATGCACTGCGCTTGAGTGTCCCGGACGCCGCGCGCTTGAGTATGCTCGATGGCGTGCCGCTGGATTGGCAGGGGGGCGAGCGGCTGCGCACCTTCGCCAAGCGATTGCAGAATTCCAGTCACACCCACGTCGTTGCGCCGGCCGGTCTTAACGCGCAATTGCGCCCGTATCAGCTCGAAGGCCTGAACTGGATGCAGACCCTGCGCGAGCTTGAGGTCGGCGGCATTCTGGGCGATGACATGGGGCTGGGCAAAACCCTGCAAACCCTGGCGCATCTGCTTACGGAAAAACACGCCGGTCGCCTTGATTGCCCGGCTCTTGCGGTGATGCCGACCAGCCTGATTCCCAACTGGCTCGACGAGGCCGAGCGTTTCACCCCGCAGTTGAGAGTATTAGCGCTGCACGGCACTGGGCGGCAAAAGGATTTCGCTAATCTGGCCGAGTACGATCTGGTGCTGACCACTTACGCGTTGCTGCCGAGGGATCTCGAGGTTCTGCAGCCGCAGCTGTGGAGCGTGCTGATTCTCGACGAAGCGCAGAACATCAAAAATCCGATCAGCAAAGCGGCGCAAGCCGCGCGTGATCTGCAAGCCCGCCAGCGCTTGTGCCTGAGCGGCACGCCATTGGAAAACCACTTGGGCGAGCTGTGGTCGCAGTTTCATTTCCTCATGCCCGGTTGGCTTGGCGACAGCAAATCCTTCAATCGCGATTACCGCACGCCAATCGAAAAGCACGGCAATGTTCAGCGCATGCAGCACCTGACAGCGCGCATCAAACCCTTTTTACTGCGCCGCAAAAAGGATCAGGTCGCCACCGAACTGCCGCCGAAAACCGAAATCGTGCATTGGGTCGATCTCAGCGACGGCCAGCGCGATGTCTATGAAACCGTTCGCGTGGCGATGGACAAAAAAGTCCGCGACGAAATTGCCCGCAGTGGCGTGGCGCGCAGTCAGATCATCATTCTCGATGCCTTGCTCAAGCTGCGGCAGGTCTGTTGCGACTTGCGCCTGATCAAGATGCCGCTGACGGCGAAGGCACTGCGCTCCGGCAGTGGCAAGTTGGTCAGCCTGATGGAGATGCTCGAAGAGCTGCTCGGCGAAGGTCGCAGGATCCTGCTGTTCTCGCAGTTCACCTCGATGCTGGCCTTGATCGAGGAAGAACTGCAGCAACGTGACATTGCCTATTCGCTGCTGACCGGTGACACCACGGATCGACGCACGCCGGTGAAGGACTTTCAGGGCGGCAAGGTGCCGTTGTTTCTGATCAGTCTCAAGGCCGGGGGTACTGGTTTGAATCTGACCGCAGCGGACACGGTGATCCACTTCGACCCTTGGTGGAACCCCGCAGTGGAGAATCAGGCGACGGATCGTGCGTATCGAATCGGGCAAAACAATCCGGTGTTCGTTTACAAGCTGATCGCTCGCGGCACGGTAGAGGAGAAAATCCAGGCGTTGCAGCAGGAGAAAGCAGCGTTGGCCGGGGCGGTGCTTGAAGGTGGGACGACGGGCGGCTGGAAGCTGGAGCAGAGTGACATCGAAGCGCTGTTTGCGCCGTTGCCTGTTTCCAAGGGCTGAGCCTAAGAATTAGAGCAATAGCTGATGGCCTCATCGCTGGCAAGCCAGCTCCCACAGGGTTGTGAGTCGTACACAAAACTGTGTTCCAACTCGATACCTGTGGGAGCTGGCTTGCCAGCGATGGCTATCTAACAGGCGACGCAGGTCTCAACGCTTGTCGAGCTTGTCCGGCAACGGCGCAAACAACGCTTCAATATCATCACTCTGCAACTTCCAGTCCCCAGCCTTGCGCCCATCCAGCACGCCCGCTGCCAGGTCGGATTTTTCCTTTTGCAGGTGCTGAATCTTCTCTTCTACCGTGCCTCGGGCAATCATTTTGTAAACGAATACCGGCTTCTCCTGACCAATCCGGTACGCCCGATCCGTCGCCTGATTCTCGGTCGCCGGGTTCCACCACGGGTCGTAGTGAATCACCGTGTCCGCTTCCGTCAGGTTCAAGCCCACGCCACCAGCCTTCAGGCTTATCAGAAAAATCTGACGCTTGCCGCTCTGGAATTCCTTCACCGGTGTACGCCGATCGCGGGTCTGGCCGGTCAACAGCGCGTAGGAAACGTTGCGTTTTTTCAGTTCGTCTTCGATCAATGACAGCATCGAGGTGAATTGCGAGAACAGCAGAATCCGCCGTCCTTCCTCGAACAACTCCTCAAGCATCTCCATCAAGCTGTCGAGCTTGCCGGACGTGCTGCCGCGAGCGGGCAGGGTGGCGTCGTTGACCAGGCGCAAATCACAGCAAACCTGACGCAGCTTCAACAGCGCCTCAAGAATGATGATCTGACTGCGCGCCACGCCTTTGCGGGTGATTTCGTCGCGGACTTTCTTGTCCATCGCCAAACGCATGGTTTCGTATACATCGCGTTGCGCTTCGTTGAGATCGACCCAATGGATGATCTCGGTTTTCGGTGGCAACTCAGTGGCGACCTGTTCTTTGGTACGACGCAGCAGAAACGGTTTTATCCTACCGTTAAGGTGCTGAAGTCTGACTTCACTGCCGCGCTTTTCAATCGGCACACGGTAATCGGCGTTGAAGCTTTTGACGTCGCCGAGCCAGCCCGGCAGCAGGAAGTGAAACAGCGACCACAGCTCACCGAGGTGGTTTTCCAGGGGCGTACCGCTGAGGCACAGGCGCTGACGTGCATTAAGCTCGCGCGCGGCTTGAGCGGCTTTGCTGTTCGGATTTTTGATGTACTGCGCCTCATCCAGCACCAATACGTGCAGCGGCTGCTTGGCCAGACGTTCGACGTCCTTGGGCAGCAGCGCGTAGGTGGTGAGGATCAGGTCGAAATCGGCCAGATTATCGAAATGTTTTTTACGAGTGGCGCCGTACAGCGCGACCACTTTCAGCTGCGGGGTGAAGTGTGCCGCCTCATCCAGCCAGTTCGGAATCAGACTGGTCGGCATCACCACCATGCAAGGGCGATCGAGGCGCCCGGCGATTTTCTCACTGAGAATATGCGCCAGGGTCTGTAGGGTTTTACCCAAACCCATGTCATCCGCAAGAATCCCGCCGACTTCCAGTTGCCGCAGCGACTGCATCCAGCTCAAGCCTTCAAGCTGATACGGTCGCAGCGTCGCATTCAGGCCTTGTGGCGCTTCCACGCTGAAGTCACGAATGTCGCGCAGGCGTTGGGCGAACGTGCGGATCTGCTCGCCGCCCTCCCACAGCAGCGGCAGGCCTTCCAGAGAATTGAGTCGTGTGGCGTCGGCCTTGCTCAGGCGCAGGGTGGTTTCGCCCGGTTCCTGCAAATAAAACTCGCCGAGCGTCATCAATACCGGTTTTAACCGGCCGAGCGGCAAGGCCACCTGCAGCGGCCCGTGCTCAAGGTTGCGTTGCGGCACGTTGACCAGAATCAGCTCGTCATCGCGACGGCGCGCAAGGCGTTCCGGGTTGAGGATTTCCGCGTGCGAGCGCATCAGATTGAGCAGGATCGGCAGCAGGCTCAGACGTTCACCATTGACGATGATCCCCAGCTCCAGATCGAACCAGTCACGCTCCGGCGCCTGCTCGACCGTGGCGTACCAGTCATCCACGGCAGTCAGATCAAAGCCGAACTCTTCGTCGATCTGCAATTCCCAGCCTTGTGTGCGCAGCTTCGGCAGGTCATTGAGGGTAAACGTCAGCCAGGCGCTGTCATTGACCATCTCGTACAGCTCGCCCGCGCTTTCCGGCAGCGCTTTGCTCTGCCGCGTGGCGATACGAAAGCCGAGGATTCTTAACTGTTCGCGGTAGGACTGTTCGACTTCCGGATGACGTTTTATCCGCAGGGTCTGGGTTTCCTGACGGATCAGGATGTCGCTGTTCTTCTGCCCGCTGACGTACTCATCCAGATAGCTGAACGACAGCGCCGCGCGGTGCTGAATATAACGCTGCATCTTGCCGTTGCGCGGTTCGAACGCGCTGAACTCGACGCTGGCCAGCCACAGACGCGGCATCGGCTGCACGTTGTCGACCAGCACTTGCGGCGGTGCTTTCGGACCACGGTTTTCCAGCACGGCTTGAAGTTTCTCCAACAGCTCGGCGTCTTTGGCAGCGGCGGGGTAGTCGAGGGTTTCCTGCACTTTCAGCAACACCGCTGCGCAGTGTTTGCAGTTGCTGCGCACCGGGCAGGTACAGCCGGCATCGACCAGCAGCAAAGTGCCTTTGGCTGACTCGCGAAGATGAATCGTTTGACGGTAAACGTTACCGCCAGAGCCTTCGCAGCTGGCGGTGATCGTTGCATCGCCGACCTGGGCGATACGTACCCGGTTTTCCAGGGCGTAGCGACGGCCACGCTCCAGGCTCTGTTCCTTGAATCGGCTGACCCAGGAGGGCGCCAACGGTTTACTCAGCGGCGGGTTCATAAGGACTTCGATCAGTCCGGAATCGCTTCAGGCGCTTCCCGTGGCGCAGGTGCGGTCAGGGAAGTGATCTTGATCAGCAGCGCCAGATGGCCGTTGTCGAGATAGTTGAGTTGGCCGTTCTTGGTGTGGCTGTCCTGTTTCAGGCGTTCACTGGCGGTGACCAGGCCATTGGTGTCGATCTGGTTGACCCAGAAATCGGCCGCGACGTCGGTGAAGCGGCCGAGCTTCATCTCCAGCGTACCCTCGATCGGGAACTGGCCGTATTGCTCCTGACCGTCGCTGACCGCGACTTTCGCCGGTGCTTCGCCGAGGGTTTGCTGCCAGGCCTTGTGCATCAGCACGCTGTAATCGCCGCTGGCGGTGAGTTTTGTGACAACGTCATTCAATGCCGGCGTGCGCTGGCTGTCATCGGCCAGGCGCTGGGCGCCAGCGGCCCAGTCTTCCGGCGCGGCACGGCTGACGATGGCCGGCACGGCGTTCTGGCGCACCAAAATCATTTCGACCTGATACAGGTCATCGGCGAAAACCGAAGGTGCTACCAGGGTGAGTAGCAAAGTCAGCGAGCGAAACAGGCGCATGCGGCGTCCTTTAAACAGATTTCGGGAGGAGGCGCTCAAACAGCGCCTCTACAGTATTAAAGCGCTCTTCCGGGCGTTCCATCGGCACCTGGAACTTGAACATCGTGGCACCTTCGAATTTGTAGCGTTTTGGCTGGCTCTGGATCAGTTTGATCAGCGTCATCGGATCGACCGGCGTCTGCGCTTCGAACTCGATGCGCCCACCTTGCGGGCCGCCATCGACCTTTTTGATGCCCAACTGCTCAGCCTGCAACTTCAAGGCTGTGATGCGCACCAGATTTTTCGTCGGTTCCGGCAACAAGCCGAAACGGTCGATCATCTCGACTTGCAGATCCTTCAGGCCTTCCTCATCGGTCGCCGAAGCAATTCGCTTGTACAGAATCAGACGGGCGTGAACGTCCGGCAGATAATCTTCCGGAATCAGCGCCGGCACGCGCAGATTGACCTCCGGGCCACCGCCGAGCGGTTGATCGAGGTTCGGTTGCTCGCCCTTGCGGATCGACTTCACCGCGCGCTCGAGCATCTCCATGTACAGCGTGAAACCCACGGCCTGAATCTGCCCGCTCTGGCCATCGCCGAGCAGTTCGCCGGCACCACGGATTTCCAGGTCGTTGGTGGCCAGTACGAAACCGGCGCCGAGATCCTGAGTGTTGGCGATCGCCTCCAGACGCTTTTCCGCGTCCGAAGTGATTTGCTGGCGCGGCGGCGTCAGCAAGTAGGCATACGCCTGGTGGTGACTGCGACCGACACGACCACGCAACTGGTGCAGTTGCGCAAGGCCGAATTTGTCAGCGCGCTCGATGATAATGGTGTTGGCGCTCGGCACGTCGATGCCGGTCTCGATGATGGTCGAAGCGATCAGCACGTTGAAACGCTTGTGATAAAAGTCGCTCATCACCTGTTCGAGTTCGCGCTCGCGCATCTGCCCGTGACCGATGCCGATACGTGCTTCCGGCACCAGTTCGGCGAGGTCGGCGGCGCATTTCTCGATGGTTTTCACATCGTTGTGCAAGTAATAAACCTGACCGCCGCGCAGCAGTTCACGGAGCAGGGCCTCTTTGACCGTGCTCTTGTTCTGCTCCATGACGAAGGTGCGCACCGACAGGCGTCGCGCCGGTGGCGTGGCGATGATCGACAGGTCGCGCATGCCCGACACCGCCATGTTCAGCGTGCGCGGAATCGGCGTGGCGGTCAGTGTGAGGATGTCGACTTCGCTGCGCAGGGCTTTGAGCTGTTCTTTCTGGCGCACACCGAAGCGGTGTTCTTCGTCGATGATCACCAGCCCGAGATTTTTGATTTTTACGTCATCGGACAGCAGTTTGTGCGTGCCGATGACGATGTCGATCTTGCCTTCCGCCAGATCGGCGATCGCTGCGTTCACTTCTTTGGCCGATTTGAAGCGGCTCATCACTTCCACGCTCACCGGCCAGTCGGCGAAGCGGTCGCGGAAGCTGTTGTAGTGTTGCTGGGCGAGCAGGGTGGTCGGCACCAGAATCGCCACTTGGCGGCCACCGTGGACGGCGATGAACGCCGCGCGCATGGCCACTTCGGTCTTGCCGAAACCGACGTCGCCGCAGACCAGGCGATCCATCGGTTTCGGCGCGAGCATGTCGGCGCGCACGGCTTCGATGGTGGTTTGTTGATCCGGGGTTTCTTCGAACGGGAATCCGGCGCTGAATGTCGCGTAATCGGCTTTCGGGTCGGCGAACGCATAACCTTCGCGAGCGGCGCGGCGGGCGTAGATGTCGAGCAATTCAGCAGCGACGTCACGCACTTGTTCGGCGGCTTTGCGTTTGGCTTTCTGCCAGGTTTCCGAGCCGAGACGGTGCAGCGGCGCTAGTGCATCGTCGCTGCCGGTGTAGCGCGCGATCAGATGCAGGTTGGCCACCGGCACGTAGAGCTTGGCGTTTTCGGCGTACTCGAGGGTAAGGAATTCGGCGGCCTGATCGTCGATTTCCAGAATGGTCAGGCCGAGATAGCGACCGACACCGTGATCGATGTGCACCACCGGCGCGCCTTCGCGCAACTCGGTAAGGTTCTTGATCACTGCATCGTTGTTGCCGTCGGCACGTTTCTCGCGGCGACGACGCTGCATCACGCGTTGGCCGAACAGCGGACTTTCAGCGACCAGCGCCAGCGCCGGATCGTCGAGCATCAGGCCTTCGTCGAGCGGGGCAATGGTGATTGCCAGACGATCCTTGCTCGCGACGAAGTCCGGCCAGCTGTCGACGGTCTTCGGCCGCAGCTTCAGACGTTCGAGTAACTCCAGCAGCACTTCGCGACGGCCCGCGGATTCAGCAGTGAACAGCACGCGCCCGGGGAACTCATCGAGGAAGCCAGCCAGCGCTGCCAGCGGTTGCGTGGCTTTTGCTTCGATTGCCAGATTCGGCAAGGCTTGCGCCGGGAAGCGCTCGCGACCGGCGCCGGTCTCGACGTCTTGCTGACTGGCAACCACTCGCGGCCAGCTCTTCAGGCGGGCGAAGCAGTCTTCCACCGGCAGGAACAATTCAGCGGGTGGCAATAAAGGACGCGATGGATCGACGCGGCGCTCTTCATAACGATTGCGCACGTCGTTCCAGAAATTCTCCGCCGCTTGCTCGATGCCCGGCAGCGAGAACACTTGCGTGTCCTGCGGCAGGTAATCGAACAGGGTCGAGGTTTCGTCGAAGAACAGCGGCAGGTAGTACTCGATACCGGCCGGAGTAATCCCGCTGCTCAGATCCTGAAAGATCGGGCAGCGCCGGAAGTCGACGTCGAAACGCTCGCGAAAGCGCGCCTTGAAGCGGGTCACCGCGTCTTTCTGCAACGGGAATTCACGCGCCGGCAGCAGCTTGACCGAGTCGACCTTGTCGATGGAGCGCTGGTTTTCCGGGTCGAAGGTGCGCAGGGTTTCGATTTCGTCATCGAACAGGTCGATGCGATAGGGCAACTTGCTGCCCATCGGGAACAGGTCGATCAGCGCGCCGCGTACAGTGAATTCGCCGTGCTCATACACCGTGTCGACGTAGCGATAGCCGCTGGCTTCGAGGCGCGCGCGCATCTGTTCAACGTCGAGCTTCTGCCCGACATCCAGTACCAGGCTGCTGCCGAGCAGGAATTTGGTCGGCGCCAGACGATGCAGGGCCGTGGTGATCGGCACCACCAGCACGCCATGTTCCAGTTCCGGCAGCCTATACAGGCTGGCGATGCGCTGGGAAATGATGTCCTGATGCGGCGAAAACAGGTCGTAGGGCAGGGTTTCCCAGTCGGGGAAATGCAGAACGGGCAAATCCGGGGCGAAGAAACTCAGCTCCTGTTCCAGTCGTTCAGCACTCTGGCTGTCGGCGGTCAGTAGCAGGGTGAAGCGCTTGGCAGCGCTGGCAGCCTCGGCAATCGCCAGGCTGAGGGCAGCGCCGGGCAAATTGCCCCAATGCTGTTTACCTGCCTCGGCAGGGAGTTGCGGTAGACGCAGAACGGGCACGGAAGGTTGAGCTCCAGGCTTTGCGACAAAGTCGGTAATTGTAGCGGCGTCCGGTGTCGCCTGTCAGTTGCAGACTGTGTCTATCTTCGCTGTTTCGGCGAAATGTAGTGGTAACCATAAAAAGCAGGCGTTTTTTAGCGATTATGTAGTGCCAAAATTGGCTCGTGTTACGGAGGGTTACAGACATCGTCTAACAGTCGACGAAAAATTGACAGCGCTGGAAGCCGCGTATTTACTGGGCTGGCGCGAGGCGTGATTTTTTTGAAAGGAATTTTGTTACTGGTTTCGCGACAAGCGCGCATTGCTGAATGAGGTTGTGGGCGGCATAATGTAGCCCCTTTTTTCTGCCCCTACATGTGGAAGGTTACCGTGACTCAGAAGCCCGACCAGTGTCTTGGTGAATGGATCGACCGTGAAGCACTCGCAGAAGCGATGATTCCGCTTATCGGTCAGCTCTACCGCAATAACAACGTGGTGAGCTCGATCTATGGCCGCAGCCTGATCAACCAGTCTGTCATCGCGATTCTCAAAGCTCACCGCTTTGCGCGCCACCGTTCTTCCGACGACAGCGAACTCTCCGTCCACGAAACATTCCCACTGCTCAAAGCCATGAGCGAGCTCAAGCTCGGCGCGGCTTCGGTAGATCTGGGCAAGTTGGCGTTCAAATTCCGCAACGAAGGCAATGGCCGCAGCGCCGAGCAATTCGTTCGTGAAGAAATGGCTGATGTGGTTGGCCAGCAAAACGCTTCCGCACGTAAAGGCACCGACGTTGTGCTGTACGGCTTCGGTCGTATCGGCCGTCTGCTGGCGCGCATCCTGATCGAGAAAACCGGTGGTGGCGACGGTCTGCGTCTGCGTGCCATCGTCGTGCGTAAAGGCGCCGACAACGACCTGACCAAACGCGCCAGTCTGCTGCGTCGCGATTCGGTACACGGTTCGTTCAACGGCACCATCACCATCGACGAAGAAAACAACACCATCACCGCCAATGGTAACCTGATCCAGGTGATCTACGCGAAGAACCCGACTGAAGTGGATTACACCCAGTACGGCATCAAAGACGCGCTGCTGGTGGACAACACCGGTGTATGGCGTGACGCTGATGGCCTGGGCCAGCACTTGCAGTGCCCGGGTATCGACCGCGTTGTTCTGACCGCGCCTGGCAAAGGCAAGCTGAAGAACATCGTTCACGGTATCAACCACGGTGAAATCACCGCTGATGACAAGATCGTCTCCGCCGCTTCCTGCACCACCAACGCCATCGTGCCGGTGCTGAAAGCTGTGAATGACAAGTTCGGCATCATCAACGGTCACGTCGAAACCGTTCACTCGTACACCAACGACCAGAACCTGATCGACAACTTCCACAAAGGCGATCGCCGTGGTCGTAGCGCCGCGCTGAACATGGTGATCACTGAGACCGGTGCTGCCACCGCTGCTGCCAAGGCCCTGCCTGAGCTGGCCGGCAAGCTGACCGGTAACGCGATCCGTGTTCCAACGCCGAACGTGTCGATGGCCATTCTCAACCTCAACCTTGAGAAAGCCGCCACCCGTGAAGAGATGAACGAGTACCTGCGCTACATGGCGCTGCACTCCGATCTGCACAAGCAAATCGACTTCGTTAACTCGCAGGAAGTGGTTTCGACTGACTTCGTGGGCTCGCGCCACGCCGGTGTGGTCGATGCTGAAGCGACCATCGTTCAGGACAACCGCGTTGTTCTGTACGTCTGGTACGACAACGAGTTCGGTTACAGCTGCCAGGTGATCCGCGTGATGGAAGACATGGCTGATGTGAATCCGCCAGCGTTCCCGCGCTAAGCGATAGCTGCACATGAAAACGCCCCGACTTTGGTCGGGGCGTTTTTGTTTGGGGGAAGATCAATAGATCGCATTGATTCTGTAGGAGCTGCCGAAGGCTGCGATCTTTGCTTTATGCCCTCATCGCTGGCAAGCCAGCTCCCACAGGTTTCTTGGTGAATTGCACAATTGCGTTAACACCCGAAACCCTGTGGGAGCTGGCTTGCCAGCGATAGCGTCCTATCGGGCGCCGCCAGGGATGGCTGCTTGCGCCGTGCGCAGTTCATGCTTGTTGCCACGAAACAGCACCAACGTTGCAATCAACCCCAGTACCGCCGCGCCACTGAGCCAGATCCCCGGCGCAGCCTTGTTATCCAGCACATGAATCAGGTACGTACACGCCGCCGGGGTAAACCCACCAAACGTCGCCGTCGCCAGGCTATAGGCCAGCGAAAACCCCGTTGTGCGCACTTCCACCGGCATGATCTCGGTCAGCGCCACCACCATCGCGCCGTTGTACGAGCCGTACAGGAACGACAGCCACAACTCGACGATCAGCAAATGGCTGAAGCTCGGATTCGCCACCAGCCACGACAGGGCAGGGTAAGCGGTAAGAATCGCCAGAATCGTCGCCGCCAGCAGTAGGGGTTTGCGCCCGATCTTGTCAGACACCGAGCCCATCACCGGCAACCAGAAAAAGTTCGACAGGCCGATACACACCGTCACCAGCAACGCATCGAAATCCGACAAGTGCAGCTCGGCCTTGCCGAAGGTCGGGGTGTACGCGGTGATCAGATAGAAGGAAACCGTAGTCATCACCACCAGCGCCATGCCAGCGATGACGATGCCAAAGTTCTGACCGATAGAGCGGACAATTTCCCGCAAGGTAGGGCGATGTTTCCGCGCCTGGAATTCCGGGGTTTCTTCAAGCGAACGACGAATGACGAAAATCACCGGCACAATCATGCAGCCGATCAGGAATGGCACGCGCCAGCCCCAGTCACCCATTTGCTCGGGGCTCAGCCAGTGGTTGAGGCCGACACCGAGCAAACCGGCGAATACCACCGCCGCTTGCTGGCTGGCGGACTGCCAACTGACGAAAAAGCCCTTGCGGCCCGGCGTGGCGATTTCTGCCAGATACACCGACACGCCGCCCAGTTCCACGCCGGCTGAAAAGCCTTGCAGCAAGCGACCGAACAGCACGATCAGTGGCGCAGCGACGCCGAGGGTGGCATAGCCCGGCACGCAGGCAATCAGTACCGTGCCAGCAGCCATCAACGCCAGCGTGATGATCAGACCCTGGCGACGACCGTGACGGTCGATGTAGGCGCCGAGGAAGATCGCCCCCAGCGGTCGCATCAGGAAACCGGCACCAAAGGTCGCCAGCGAAAGCATCAGTGAAGCGAATGCGCTGTCAGTCGGGAAGAAGGTTTTGGCGATGGCCGTGGCGTAGAAGCCGTAGACCATGAAGTCGAACATTTCGAGGAAGTTGCCGCTGACAACGCGGAAGATCGCTTTGCCTTTGCCCGTGGTGGTGGACATGTTCAGGTACTCACTATTGGATTTTGTATAAAGATGTTGCAGATCCGTTGATTCATAATGGCCGCCGTGGTTTTACGGAGAGATGAATAATTGTTCACTGGACGGTTGCTTGGGCTTGTGATTCTGGCTGGCATATTGGCTGGCTGCGGCAATGGCGATTCCATGGAAAGCTTTGGCGGGCCAACCATGGGCAGCACGTATTCGATCAAGTACGTGCGCCACGCTGGCATGCCTGAATCAACGCAGGTTCGCAGTGAAGTGGAGGGCATCCTCGGCGAAGTCGATCGGCAGCTGTCCACCTACCGCAACGATTCGGACATCGAACGCTTCAACGCTTTGCCCGCCAATAGCTGTCAGAAGATGCCCGCATCGGTACTCGAATTGATCCGCGTCGGCGAACAACTGTCAGTGCAAAGCGAAGGTTCCTACGACCTCACCGTCGAACCGCTGATGAATCTCTGGGGGTTCGGCCCGCAAGGTCGCGAAGAAAAAGTCCCTGATGCCGCCGCATTGGCCGAGCTGATGCAGCGGGTCGGCCATCAGCATCTACGCATCAAGGGCGATCAGCTGTGTAAAGACGCCGCCGTCGAAGTCGACTTCAACAGCATCGCCGCCGGTTATGCCGTCGACACTATTGCGGCACGGCTCGATGCCATGGGCATCCACGATTACCTCGCTGAAGCTACGGGGGAGCTCAAGGCCAAGGGCCGCAAGCTTGACGGCTCAGCTTGGCGCATTGCCTTGGAAGAACCCCGCGACGATCAACAAATCGCCGAGCGCATCATCAATGTCGATGGCTATGGCGTCTCGACCTCCGGCGACTACCGCAACTATTTCCTGCAGGACGGTCGGCGCTATTCCCACACCTTTGATGCCCGCACCGGTGCCCCCGTCCTACACGACCTGGCGTCAGTCACGGTGATTCATCCTTCAGCGTTGATGGCTGATGGACTATCGACGCTGTTGCTTATTCTCGGCCCCGAAAGGGCGTGGGACTATGCCGAAAAACATGACATTGGTGCATTCTTTGTGATTCGTGCCGATACAGGTTTTATCGTCCGCACCAACAAGGCTTTCGAGCGCCTCAGTGGCGAAAAAACTGACTGAGAACAATACGAAAGCTGGCGTTGTAGTGCAGGCAAAAGTAGCCTACGACGCGACCAAGGGTTAATGTGCGCGGCGTTGACGCTTCTATAGACTGTGTCCGGGTTCTTGATTGACCCCCAATTGTTCCTTCGCGCCGCCGTTCGGCGTGATTTAGCCGCCGGTGCTGCTGGCACCGCGGCCTGTTCTGAGGAGTACGCATGGCTGTCTACAACTACGACGTGGTGGTGCTGGGTTCCGGCCCGGCGGGAGAAGGCGCGGCAATGAACGCCGCCAAAGCAGGGCGCAAGGTCGCGATGGTCGACAGCCGTCGCCAGGTCGGCGGCAACTGCACCCACCTCGGTACCATCCCGTCCAAGGCACTGCGTCACTCGGTGCGGCAGATCATGCAGTTCAACACCAATCCTATGTTCCGGGCGATCGGCGAGCCACGCTGGTTCTCCTTCCCGGACGTGTTGAAAAGCGCCGAGAAAGTCATTTCCAAACAAGTCGCTTCGCGTACCGGCTACTACGCCCGTAACCGCGTCGACGTGTTCTTCGGTACCGGCAGCTTCGCCGACGAGCAAACCATCGAAGTGGTCTGCGCCAACGGCGTGGTCGAAAAACTGGTGGCCAAGCACATCATCATCGCCACCGGCTCGCGTCCTTATCGCCCGGCGGACATCGATTTCCACCACCCGCGTATCTACGATAGCGACACCATCCTCAGCCTCGGCCACACCCCGCGCAAACTGATCGTTTACGGCGCCGGCGTGATCGGTTGCGAATACGCGTCGATTTTCAGCGGTCTGGGTGTACTGGTTGAGCTGGTCGACAACCGTGGTCAGTTGCTGAGCTTCCTCGATTCGGAAATCTCCCAGGCGTTGAGCTACCACTTCAGCAACAACAACATCACCGTGCGCCACAACGAAGATTACGATCGCGTTGAAGGCGTCGACAACGGCGTGATCCTGCACCTGAAGTCCGGCAAGAAGATCAAGGCCGACGCCTTGCTCTGGTGCAACGGCCGTACCGGTAACACCGACCAGTTGGGCCTGGAAAACATCGGCGTCAAGGTCAACAGCCGTGGCCAGATCGAAGTCGACGAGGCTTACCGCACCTGCGTACCGAACATCTACGGTGCCGGTGACGTGATCGGCTGGCCGAGCCTGGCCAGTGCCGCCCATGACCAGGGCCGTTCGGCCGCTGGCAGCATCGTTGATAACGGTAGCTGGCGCTTTGTGAATGACGTGCCGACCGGCATCTACACCATTCCGGAGATCAGCTCGATCGGCAAGAACGAGCAGGAACTGACTCAGGCCAAAGTGCCGTACGAAGTCGGCAAGGCGTTCTTCAAGAGCATGGCGCGTGCACAGATCGCCGGCGAGCCGCAAGGCATGCTGAAGATCCTGTTCCACCGTGAAACCCTGGAAGTGCTGGGCGTTCACTGCTTCGGTTATCAGGCGTCGGAGATCGTCCACATCGGTCAGGCGATCATGAGTCAGCCGGGCGAACTGAACACCCTGAAGTACTTCGTCAACACGACGTTCAACTACCCGACCATGGCCGAAGCCTATCGGGTAGCGGCGTACGACGGCCTCAATCGGCTTTTTTGACGGGCTCCGGCCGGTGGCCTGAGCCGGCTGGGGAGACCGATTTCAGCAATTCTCGAGCGTGGCAGTGGCCAAACCGGGAAAGTCTGTAATCAGGCTGTCAACGCCGAAGTCGGCGAGTCTGCGCATCAGCGCAGGCTCGTTGACGGTCCATACCGACACATGCAGCCCCTGACGCTGCGCCTTCTGCAGGCGTTCCGGCGTACACAGCGTCCAGTTCAACGCAAGAAACTCACAGCCATAACTGGCCGCGACCTTTAACGGGTCCAGCCAGGCGTATTCGGCGACCAGTCCACGCGACACATCCGGCACCAGATCCAGCGCTGCTTTCAAAACTTCCCGCGAACTCGAGGTGATTGTCACCTTGTCGAGCAGGCCATGGCGTTGGGCCATTTCACGAATCGCCAGCACTGTGGTTGCGGCGCGGGTGCGTGAAGCGCTTTTGACTTCCAATTGCCAGTGCTCGAAATCGCATTTTTCGAACAGCTCTTCCAGCGTCGGAATCGGGCACGGCTTGATCCAGCCCGGGCCACCCTTGCGCGCATCGTAGGTCACCAGCTCGGCGGCGGTGTGTTCGACGACTTTGCCGCGCCGATCCGTGGTGCGCTTGAGGGTCGGGTCGTGGATGACCATCAACTCGCCGTCCTTGGACAGGTGCAGATCGAGTTCGCAACGGCGCACGCCGTGCTTGAGACATTCCTGAAAGCTGCTCAGGGTGTTTTCCGGTGCTTCGCCCTTGGCGCCGCGGTGGCCGTAGATGAGGGTCACGGTTCTTCCTTAAATTAAATGCCTGATTCGTTCTGTTCGCGGGCCAGTCGTCGTTCCTGGGCCTGCTTCTGCAAGATATAGCGGGCGAGCAACTGGCGCTGGGCATCGGTCAAGTGTTCGAACTCGGTGCCGATGTCATAACCGTCGCCCTTGCGGTCGCAATGGGTGACGCGGGCGCGCAGCAACAGGCCGAGCGCTTGCGGCATCAGCACCAGTTTCACCGACAGGTGGGCGCCAGCGGCAATCGGCGTCGGGTGCTGGAAGTCGATCCCGCCTTCGGAAATGATCACGGGTTGCGGCTCGCCAATGTGGCCGAGCACGGTCAGGGCGACCACCTGGCTGAGCAGGTCGATGCGTTTGTTCTGTGATTTCAGGAACGCGGCAATAGCCCGGTCGCGCTCGCTGATCTGGCGCAACAGGTGCTGCGACTCGAATTCGCTCAGGTGCAGTTCGCTGAGCAGGTTGAACAGTGGGGAAGCATCCTGCAACACTTCCTGGCCTGCGGCTTCGGGAGCGGACAGGGGCCGAATTTCCAGTGCGATCGTGTCCTCGATACGATAGTATTCGCGGCGATCTTCTTCATCTAATGTCGACATGGCGAACCCATGGTAGCGGCGGTGGTCTGAGTGTAAAGCTGGTTATCGACCCCCGCCACAAGGACGTTCCTTTTCCCTCCGAACAAGCCCCGACATGTTCAGACCTCTCTTCGTATTTATCGGCACGCGTTATACCCGTGCAAAGCGTCGCAATCATTTTGTGTCATTCATTTCCCTGACTTCGATGATCGGGCTCGCCCTTGGCGTGGTCGTGATGATCGTCGTGCTGTCGGTGATGAATGGCTTCGATCATGAGATGCGCACCCGCGTGCTGGGCATGGTGCCCCACGCGACCATTGAATCCACCGAGCCGATCAACGATTGGCAAAGCCTGGCGACCAAGGTCAAGCAGAACCCGCAGGTGACGGCCGTTGCGCCGTTCACCCAGATGCAGGGTCTGCTGACCAATAACGGCCAAGTCTCCAAGGTGTTGCTCAATGCCATCGACCCTGCGCTCGAGCGCAACGTGTCGATCATCGACAACTTCATGAAGCAGGGCAAACTCGACGATTTGACGCCGGGCAGCTTCGGCATCGTCATTGGCGACAAGGCCGCGACCAAGCTGGGCGTGGGCATCGGTGACAAGATCACCTTCGTCGCGCCGGAGGTCAGCGTGACCCCGGCCGGGATGTTCCCGCGCATGAAACGCTTTACCGTGGTCGGCATTTTCCATGTCGGCGCCGGTGAGCTGGACGGCTATCTGGGCGTCACTAACCTGCAGGATCTGGCGAAGATGCACCGCTGGAAACCGGATCAGGTGCAGGGCATCCGCCTGAAGTTCGACGACCTGTTCCAGGCGCCGCGTGTGGCATGGAACATCGCCCAGCAGCTTGGCGAAGACCATTATTACGCCCGCGACTGGACACGTACCCACGGCAATCTGTATCAGGCGATCCGCATGGAAAAAGCCATGATCGGCCTGTTGTTGCTGCTGATCGTCGCCGTTGCCGCGTTCAACATTATTTCCACTTTGGTGATGGTGGTGAACGACAAGAAGGGCGACATCGCCATTCTGCGCACGTTGGGCGCGACGCCGGGCACGATCATGCGCACGTTCATGGTGCAAGGCACGGTGATCGGTGTGGTCGGCACGGCGATTGGCGCGGTGGTCGGTATTTTCGCTGCGCTTAACGTCAGCGCCGCGATCTCGGCACTGGAAGGCCTGATCGGCCACAAATTCCTTAATGCTGACGTGTATTTCATTGATTATCTTCCGTCGCAGGTGCAGAGCCAGGATGTCGTCATGGTCTGCGCCGCGGCGTTGGTTCTGAGTTTTCTCGCCACCCTGTATCCCGCCTGGCGTGCCGCGCGCACCCAGCCGGCGGAGGCGCTACGTTATGAGTGAGTCGGGCATGAGTGAACAAGCAATCTTGAGCTGCCGCAACCTGGGCAAATCCTACGAGGAAGGCCCGGAGTCGGTCGAAGTGCTGGCCGGCCTGCAACTGGAGTTGCACCCGGGCGAGCGTGTGGCGATTGTCGGCACCTCGGGTTCGGGCAAAAGTACTTTGCTCAACCTGCTCGGTGGCCTGGATACGCCGACCAAGGGCAGCGTGTGGCTCGACGGTGAAGAACTGTCGGCGCTGAGCGAGAAGAAGCGCGGCCTGCTGCGCAACCGTGCACTCGGTTTCGTTTACCAGTTCCACCACTTGCTGCCGGAATTCACCGCGCTGGAAAACGTCTGCATGCCGCTGCTGATCGGCAAGACGCCGATCCCGGAAGCCCGTCAGCGCGCGACCGCTTTGCTGGAACGCGTCGGCCTTGGCCATCGTCTGGAGCACAAACCGTCCGAATTGTCCGGTGGTGAGCGTCAGCGTGTCGCCATCGCTCGCGCTCTGGTGAATAAGCCAGGCCTGGTGATGCTCGACGAGCCGACCGGCAACCTCGACTCCCACACCGCCCAGGGCATTCAGGATTTGATGCTGGAACTCAGCACCTCAATGCGCACCGCGTTTCTGGTGGTGACTCACGACATGAACCTGGCCCGCCAGATGGATCGCGTACTGCACCTGCAAGAAGGTCGCCTCACGCCTATCTGATTGGCTGAAACCCGACGCCGGAAACGGCGTCGGGTCTTTTATTTTTATACGGTGCCCCAGCGAATGTTCAGACCGTTATCGATCTTTATCGGCACGCGCTATACCCGCGCCAAGCGCCGCAATCGCTTTGTTTCGTTCATTTCGATGACCTCGATGATCGGCCTCGCCCTCGGCGTGCTGGCAATGATCGTGGTGTTGTCGGTGATGAACGGCTTCCAGCGCGAAATGAGCTCGCGCATCCTCGGCATGGTGCCGCACGCGACCATCGTTGGCGTCAAGCCGATCGATGACTGGCAGCCCGTCGCCGCCGCTGCAATGAAAAACCCTGAAGTGACTGCCGCTGTGCCATTCACCGAAATGGAAGGCATGCTTTCCTACAAGGGTTTGATGCAGCCGATTCAGATCAGCGGTGTCGATCCGGCCCAGGAAGGCAAGGTCTCGATTGTTGCCCAGCACATCGTGCAGGGCCGTCTTGATGCCTTGAAACCGGGTGAGTTCGGTGTGGTGATCGGTGAAATCACTGCACGACGTTTCCGTCTGAATGTCGGCGACAAGATCACCCTGATCGTCCCGGAAGTCAGCACTGCACCGGGTGGCATCACCCCGCGCATGCAACGACTGAACGTGGTGGGCGTGTTCAAGGTTGGCGCTGAACTGGACGGCTCGATGGGCCTGATCCATGTCTCCGATGCCGCGACCATGCAGCACTGGGAACCGAATCAGGTGCAGAGCGTGCGTCTGGCGGTCAAGGACCTGTACGCCGCGCCGAAAGTCTCCGCGGACATCGCCGCCAGTCTGGGCGCCGAGTTCAAGGCTGACGACTGGACGCACACCCAGGGCAGCCTGTTCAGCGCGATGAAAATGGAAAAAACCATGATCGGCCTGCTGTTGCTGATGATCGTCGCGGTGGCGGCGTTCAACATCATCGCGACGTTGATCATGGTGGTGAATGACAAGGGCGCGGACATCGCGATCCTGCGTACCATCGGCGCCACGCCACGGCAGATCATGGCGATCTTCATGGTGCAGGGCACGGTCATCGGCATTGTCGGCACCATTATTGGCGGCGTGTTGGGTGTGATTGCCGCGCTGAATGTCAGTCAGATCGTCGGCTGGATCGAGCGAGTCAGCGGCCAGCACATTTTCAGTTCCGACGTCTATTTCGTCAGCAATCTGCCGTCGGAATTGCAGGCGGGGGATGTGCTGTTGATCTGCTCGGCGGGTTTCATTCTGAGCTTTCTGGCGACGGTGTATCCGGCGTGGCGAGCGGCGAAGATCGAACCGGCTCACGCCCTGAGATATTCGTAAGCCACACCATGCTCGTTCCCACGCTCTGCGTGGGAATGCCTCAACGGACGCTCCGCGTTCGGCTTTGGAGGGGACGCGGAGCGTCCCGGGCTGCATTCCCACGCAGAGCGTGGGAATGATCAGGTTCGAGGCAACTCAATCACAAACCGCGTCCAACCCGCCTCGGATTCGCAATGAATCTGCCCCCCATGCGCGCGGACGATCGACTGCGTAATCGCCAGCCCCAACCCCGCATGCTCACTGCTGCCTTCCTGCCGCGCCGGATCGGCTCGATAAAACCGGTCAAACAGCCTTGGCAACAACTCAGCTGAAATCCCCTCGCCACTGTTCTCGACTGAAACCCGCACAGCGCTCGGTTGATCAACGATCCGCACATTCACTCCGCCGTCAGCCGGGGTAAACCGCAACGCGTTATCCAGTAAGTTCGATAAGGCTCGCCGTAACATACTGCGGTCACCGTCGATCCGCGCATGACCTTCGCGCGCCAGACTGACCCCGGCGTCCTCCGCCAGCGGTGCGAAAAACTCCAGCAACACATCCGCCTCATCCGCCAGTTCCAGCGCTTCACGTTTGGGCATCAGCAAACCGTGGTCAGCCTTGGCCAGGTACAACATGTCGTTGACCAGTTGCGCCATCCATTGCAGCTCTTCGAGGTTGCTGTGCAGCGCTTCGCGGTAATCCTCGATCGGCCGTGGGCGGGTGAGGGTGACTTGCGTGTGGGTCAGCAGGTTCGACAGCGGTGTGCGCAGTTCATGGGCGATGTCGGCCGAGAACGCCGAGAGCCGCTGAAACGAGTCGTCGAGGCGGGCGAGCATGGCGTTGAAGCTGTGGGCCATTTCCGCAAGCTCGGGAGGAATTTGCGCTTCTGGCAGTCGGGCGTTGAGCGAGTGTGCGGAAATCCCGCGAGCCACCGCGCTCATGCGCCGTAACGGGCGCAAGCCACTGCGTGCGGCCCAGGCACCGAGTAATGCGGTGGCCAGCGCCGAAAGGCCGACGGTCAGCCATATCAGATGCTGCATGCGCTGCAGAAAGTGCTGGTGATGGGTGATGTCGAGCAACAGGGTCAGTTGCGGCGAATCAGTTTTGTCCGGGTAGAGCGGGGCGTTGAGCACCCGATAATCGGTGCCGGCGCTGCTGATCGTCGATAGACCGGGTGGTGGCGGTAAATCCTTGGGGATCAGCGTCGAGCTGTCATACCAGGGTTGGCCGTCACCGCCGGTGATCCTCAGCGACAAGTCGGCCTGACGGCTGAGCTCATCGGCCAGCCGTGCGGCACTTTCCGCGGGCTGCACATTTTGCAGGGCGCGGCGCAGGCCGATCAGTTTGGCATCCAGTTGTTGCTGGTCGAGCTCGATGAAGTGCGCCTCGCTGGCGCGGTTGAACAACACCCCGGCGAACAGCGATACCACGGCGGTGCAAGCGGCAAACAATAGCGCCAGACGTGAACTCAGGGACAAGCGGCGCATCAGGCACAACGCTCTTCAAGCACGTAACCCATGCCGCGCACGGTGTGGATCAGTTTGTTGGGGAATTCGTCGTCGATCTTCAGACGCAAGCGGCGAATCGCCACTTCGATGACATTGGTGTCGCTGTCGAAATTCATGTCCCAGACCTGCGAGGCGATCAGCGATTTCGGCAGGACTTCACCTTGGCGACGCAAGAGCATCTCCAGCAGCGCGAATTCCTTGGCGGTCAGGTCGATGCGCTGGCCACTGCGTTCGACCCGACGGCGGATCAGGTCCAGGCGCAGATCCGCCAGTTGCAGACTGGTTTCCTGCGGTGTGGCGCTGCCGCGACGCAACAGGCTGCGCACTCGCGCCAGCAGTTCAGAGAAGGCGAAAGGTTTCACCAGATAATCGTCGGCACCCAGCTCAAGGCCATGAACCCTGTCTTCCACGGCGTCTTTGGCCGTCAGAAAAAGTACCGGCGTATCCAGCCCGGCACTGCGCACTGTTTGCAGAATCTGCCAACCGTTACGCCCGGGCAGCATCACGTCGAGGATCAGCAGCGCATAATCACCGCTCAATGCCAGTTGTTGACCGCTGTTGCCGTCGGCCACCCATTCGGTGTTGAACCCGGCCTCGGTCAGACCCTGGTGCAAGTATTGGCCGGTTTTCGCTTGGTCTTCGACGATCAGCAGTTTCATGGGCGACTCAGTGGATTCGGGGTGCAGAAATGAAAGCGTTATACCTTGCGGGCCCGCGACAAACGCCAACCTGACAAAGTTGTAATCTGCCGGTCAGGTAGATGCCAGCTCAGGCCCGCTAGAGTTTCCCACAGGCTGAACCTTATCTTGTTGGAGAACGACCATGTTTTTACGCCAATCCCTGGCCTTGTGTTTGTTGGCGCTGAGTTCGCCAGTGTGGGCCGCGCCAGCCCATACCTATGATTTCGGCCAGCCGGCGCCCGCAGCCCAAGCCACGCGCAGTGTTGAAGTGGTGCTGAATGACATGTCTTTCGATCCCAAGGCAATTGAGGTCAAGGCCGGTGAGACCGTTCGCTTTGTGCTGGTGAATAAAGGCCAGTTACTGCATGAATTCAACCTCGGTGACGCGGCGATGCATGCCAAACATCAGCAGGAAATGTTGCAGATGCAGCAAAGCGGCATGCTCACGCCTACCGGCATGAAAGAAATGTCCCACGACATGGCCGGTATGGATCACGCAGCGATGGGCCAGGGCATGAAGCATGACGATCCGAACAGCGTGCTGGTCGAGCCGGGCAAGACTGCCGAACTGACCTGGACCTTCAGCAAGGCGACGAGCCTGGAATTCGCCTGCAATATTCCCGGCCATTACCAGGCGGGCATGGTCGGCAAATTGACTGTCAGTCAGTAAGCACTCAAAGGCACGCGCAAAGGCTGGTAGAATCCGCTGATTCTTCAGTCAGGTTTCCGCCATGCATCCCGCAGCCGAACACTCGCCGCTGGGCAAATCCAGCGAATACATTGCCACGTACACGCCGTCCCTGCTGTTTCCGATTCCGCGCGCCGCGAAATGGGCCGAGCTGGGCCTGACCGCCGAGACCCTGCCGTATAAAGGTGTGGATTTCTGGAACTGCTTTGAGTTGTCGTGGCTGCTGCCATCCGGCAAGCCGGTGGTGGCGATCGCTGAATTCAGCATCCCGGCGGATTCGCCGAACATCATCGAATCGAAGTCGTTCAAGCTGTATCTGAACTCGTTGAACCAGACGCCGTTTGCCGACGTTGCGACGCTGGAAGCGACGCTGGTCAAGGACCTGTCAGCCGCTGCCGGCAAACCGGTTGGCGTGCGCGTGCGTAGCCTGAAGGATGTTGAGGCGGAAGGCGTTGTGGCTTTGCCGGGCGTGTGCATCGATGATCTGGATATCAGCGTCAGCAACTATGAGCATCCGCGCCCGGAACTGCTGCGTTGCGATGACTCGCGGATTGTCGAAGAGACGGTACACAGCCATCTGCTCAAATCCAACTGCCCGGTGACCAGTCAGCCGGACTGGGGCACGGTGGTGGTGGAGTATCGTGGTTCAGCGCTGGATCATGCGAGCTTGCTGGAGTACATCGTCAGCTTCCGCCAGCATTCGGACTTCCATGAGCAGTGTGTGGAGCGGATTTTCCTTGATCTGCAGCGGCTGCTGAAACCTGAGAAGCTCACGGTGTTTGCACGCTACGTGCGTCGCGGTGGTCTGGACATCAACCCGTATCGCAGCACCGAAAACGTGCAGCTGCCGAACCATCGGTTGGTGCGTCAGTAAGATCAAAAGATCGCAGCCTGCGGCAGCTCCTACATTGAACATCTGTAGGAGCTGCCGCAGGCTGCGATCTTTTGATTTTGGTACTCAGATCCCCATGCTGCCCAGCGCGTTGACGATATTGCGCAGGGTGCCGGCAATGGCCGGGTGTTCGAGTTCAAAGCGATCAACCGCCAGGTTCACGCCGTCGGCGATGCTCGCATCTTGCGTGGCGGTTTCCAGTTTTATTTCCGATTCAATCTGCGCCATCAGCGCATGCAGGTCTTCGCGTTCAGCTTCCGACAGCGGTGGATTCTGCTCCAGCTGCTCGCGCAGGGTATCGAGCTGTTTCTGCAGTTCTTGGGCGGGCATGGTGTTTTCCTTTTATCGAGAGGCACTGGCATTGACCGCAGCCGCGCGCCAAAGGTCTATGGCTGACCTTTAGATTAATCCACTCGCGTCAAACCTGCATGATCCCGATCAGGGCTTTTCGCCTTTGAACCGGCGCAGGCTGATGTCTGCCAGGCAGGTGTCGAGCTCGCCAAGATGATCGATCACCGAGTGCACGCCGAGCCCGAACAGTTGCACGGTGGCTTTGCCGCGCAATTGCTCGCGTTGTTTTTGCGCCAGGGCGTGCCATTCACTCGGCGCCAGGCCGCACAGCGAACCGCAAGACGCCAGGCCGATGGTCCACAGCCCGGCATTCAGGCCGGCCTGGAGCAATCGCGGCTCGCCGCTGACCAGTACGCAGCCGTCCAGATGATCGACGTTCAACCCCATCAATGCTTGCCAGCAAGCGTTGGGAGCAGGCCATGGATTGTTTGTTGCGGAATGTTGCGATGGCTTCACCCACGTCGGCAAGGCAGCCGACAGCGGCAGGGCGAGGGCCGAAGGCAATTCATCCATCCACGCACACGGAATTCGCTGGCGTTGCAGGCTGTGCAGACTCTCCAGTGCGCCGGGAGTGGCTTCGGCGTGTTCAGGCAAGACGCTGGAGAGCTGTCGTGTACGGGCGCCGAAATCCACCAGGCAACCGCTGAGTCCGAACAACACGGCAGTCAGGCTGGGCACGGCGAGGGGCAAGGTTTCGGCCTGTGACATGGAAACGTCCCTGAAATAGCGTCAAGGCTAGGGGCGGTCAGTGACAGTTGGATGACAGGCCTGCGGGAAACGTCCTACAGACGAAATTCAGGTGGACTGCCCAAAACGCCGTTTGCGCTTATACTGTCGCCCTTGAACCGTGGGCCCCGTCGCCTGCGACAGTACAAATCCAAGGAGTTTTTCTATGCGCTGGAGCAATCCGCTCGCTCAGCTAAGTGTATGTGCCGGCTTGTTGCTGGCTCCGTTCGCCACTCAGGCCGCAACGGAAGAAGACCCTTGGGAAAGCGTCAACCGTCCGATCTTCCAGTTCAACGACTTCGTCGACACCTACGCCCTGAAACCGCTGGCGCAGGGTTATGAGTTCGTGACGCCGCAGTTCCTCGAAGACGGCATCCACAACATGTTTCGCAACGTCGGTGATGTCACCAACCTGGCCAACAACATCCTGCAGGCCAAACCGGCTGCGGCCGGCGTCGACACTGCACGCCTGATCTTCAACACCACGTTCGGCCTGCTCGGCTTCTTCGACGTCGGCACCCAAATGGGCCTGAACCGCAGCGACGAAGACTTTGGCCAGACCCTCGGCTACTGGGGCGTCGGCAGCGGTCCATACGTGATGCTGCCACTGATGGGACCAAGCACCCTGCGTGACGCGCCTTCCAAGTATGTCGACAGCTACACCGGTATGTACCGCTACATCAACGATGTGCCGGTGCGTAACTCGATCTTCGGCCTGAACATCGTCGACACCCGCGCCAGCCTGCTGTCGAGCGAGAAGCTGATCAGCGGCGACAAATACACCTTCATCCGCAACGCTTACTTGCAGAACCGCGAGTTCAAAGTGAAGGATGGCCAGGTCGAAGACGATTTTTAATCTCGACCGGTAAAAGGAAGGCGACCTCAGGGTCGCCTTTTTTGTGTGCAGCTATTTCATCTCCAGGATGGTCAGGCCGAGCTTCTGGCCGCCGCCATCCTGTGACCGGACCCAGACCACTTCGGTCTCGGCTTCAAGCCCGCTGAGCGCCGCATGATCGGAGTCGATCCGCACACTCAAGCGATCACCGACCGCGAACTGGCGTGGCGCTTCGACCTGCATGCCGCTGCTGGAGAGATCGATGCACACCGCTGAAACCTCATCCCCTTGATGAATCAACACGACATCGGCATCGACCCGCATGCGGATGAAATCGCGCTTTTCGCTGTAGTCCCGACCGGTTTGACTCATGGCGTCGTCCTTCCATTGGGTTACGGTTTGAGCTGTTCTTATAACTCTCGGTGATTTGACAAGTAAAGTCGTCAAGCG
The DNA here is from genome assembly GCF_009764635.1 of Pseudomonas sp. PB103. Classification (NCBI taxonomy): domain Bacteria; kingdom Pseudomonadati; phylum Pseudomonadota; class Gammaproteobacteria; order Pseudomonadales; family Pseudomonadaceae; genus Pseudomonas; species Pseudomonas sp. PB103. The sequence goes on from NZ_RWIL01000002.1 coordinate 72,861, forward strand.
ACCATCGGCGCAAGCTTGAAACACCCCGCGGATGGGAGTACCGTCTGCGCCTTAGAAGGGCACCTCTGGTGCAACCGCGTTCACGGCCAATGCTCGAAAGCGGTGCAGCAGAGAGGCTAGAAAGCGAATCCAGTAGTCTGCGCAGGGCCAAATGCCCCGCCAACTACGCCAACCTAATTCTGGCGCCGTTTGCCCACATGCCAAAAACCAGTGCCACGCTGCTGATAATCGATGATGACGAAGTAGTGCGCGCGAGCCTCGCGGCCTATTTGGAAGACAGTGGTTTCAGCGTCCTGCAGGCCAGCAACGGCCAACAGGGTCTTCAGGTATTCGAGCAAGAACAGCCCGACTTGGTCATCTGCGATCTGCGCATGCCGCAGATGGGCGGTCTCGAACTCATCCGTCAGGTCACCGAGCTGTCACCGCAAACGCCGGTGATCGTGGTTTCGGGTGCCGGCGTGATGAACGACGCGGTCGAGGCCCTGCGCCTCGGCGCGGCGGATTACCTGATCAAGCCTCTCGAAGATCTGGCCGTGCTCGAGCACTCCGTGCGCCGGGCCCTGGATCGTGCGCGCCTGCTGCTGGAAAACCAGCGCTACCGCGAGAAGCTGGAAAAGGCCAATCGCGAGCTTGAGGCCAGCCTGAACCTGCTCCAGGAAGACCAGAACGCCGGTCGCCAGGTGCAGATGAACATGCTGCCGGAAAGCCCGTGGAGCATCGACGAGTTCAAGTTTGCCCACCAGATCATCCCGTCGTTGTACCTGTCGGGTGATTTTGTCGACTATTTCCGGGTCGACGAGCGCCGGGTTGCGTTCTACCTGGCAGATGTATCCGGTCATGGCGCCTCCTCAGCCTTCGTCACGGTGCTGTTGAAGTTCATGACCACGCGCTTGCTGTTCGAATCCAAGCGCAACGGCACCTTGCCGGAATTCAAGCCTTCGGAAGTCCTTGGTCATATCAACCGGGGGCTGATCAGTTGTAAGCTGGGTAAACACGTCACAATGGTCGGTGGAGTCATCGACGAGGAGACCGGTTTGTTGACCTATAGCATCGGCGGCCATCTGCCGTTGCCTGTGTTGTACACGCCTGACAGTGTTCGTTATCTGGAAGGACGCGGTCTGCCGGTGGGCCTCTTCAATGAAGCCACCTACGAAGACCACGTGCTTGAGCTGCCGCCGACGTTCAGCCTGACGCTGATGTCTGATGGCATTCTGGATCTTTTGCCAGAACCTACGCTCAAAGAAAAAGAAGCCGCTTTGCCTCAACGGGTGAAGTCGGCGGGCGGCAGCCTGGATGGTCTGCGGCAAGTGTTCGGATTGGCCACGCTAGGGGAGATGCCGGATGATATCGCCCTGTTGGTGTTGAGCAGGAATCTTTAATGAGTACCGGTAGAATCCAGTTCGCCGAGCAGGACGGCACCTTCGTCCTGAAGTTCGTCGGTGAAGTTCGCCTGACCCTGTGTTCGGCGTTGGATGCGACTATTGAGAAAATCTTCACCGCGCTGAATTTCAACGCGATCGTGATCGATTTGACCGAAACCCGCAGCATCGACAGCACGACGTTGGGCCTGTTGGCCAAGCTGTCGATCCTGTCGCGGCAGAAGGTCGGCCTGCTGCCGACTGTCGTCACCACCCACGAAGACATCACCCGTCTGTTGCAATCGATGGGTTTCGAGCAGGTGTTCAACATCGTCAACCACCCGGTGCCGTGCCCGGAGTGCCTGGACGACCTGCCGGATCAGGACCAGTCGGAAGAAGTGGTGCGGATCAAGGTGCTTGAAGCGCACAAGATCCTCATGGGCCTGAACGACTCCAATCGTGAAGCGTTCCATGACCTGGTCAATGCCCTCGAAAGACACTGATCTCATGAGGTGTTGTCCCGGCCGGCCTCATCGCGGGCAAGCCCGCTCCCACAATGATCGCGTGAAATTTGAAACTCAGGTTCTCCACATACTCTGTGGGAGCGGGCTTGCCCGCGATAGCGTCGAGTCGGTCGATACATTTATCAGTGCAGGCAAAATGAAAAAGGGCGAACCTGTGCGGGTTCGCCCTTTTTGCATTTCAATAACTCAAATCACAGCTTGGCCTGCAACAGCGCCTCAAGCTTCTCCTGGTCGCGAGCAAACTGACGAATGCCCTCGGCCAGTTTCTCGGTGGCCATCGCGTCTTCGTTGGACAACCAGCGGAATTGCGCTTCATTGAGGCTCTGACGGGCTTCACCGGCGTGACCTGGGGCCAGTTTGCGCTCCAGTTTGCCGGTGTCCGCTGCCAACTTGTCGATCAGGTCCGGGCTGATGGTCAGGCGGTCGCAGCCGGCCAGTTGCTCGATCTGGTTGAGGTTACGGAAGCTCGCGCCCATGACCACGGTCTTGTAGTCATTGGCCTTGTAGTAGTTGTAGATGCGTGTCACCGACTGTACGCCCGGATCATCGGCGCCGGTGTAGTCGTTGCCGTTGGCCTTTTTGTACCAGTCGTAGATGCGGCCCACGAACGGCGAAATCAGGAATACACCGGCGTCGGCGCAGGCAGCGGCCTGGGCGAAGGAGAACAGCAGGGTCAGGTTGGTCTGGATGCCTTCCTTCTCCAGCACTTCGGCGGCGCGGATGCCTTCCCAGGTCGAGGCGATCTTGATCAGTACGCGGTCGCGGCCAATGCCGGCCTTGTCGTACAGCTCGATCAGGCGATGCGCGCGTTTGAGCACGGCATCTTTATCAAACGACAGGCGCGCATCCACTTCGGTGGAGATGCGGCCCGGGATCACCTTGAGGATTTCCTGGCCGACGGCGACGCCAAAACGGTCGCTGGCCAGGCCGACATCGCCCTTGCAGTCGCTGACGCAGGCATTCAGCAGCTCGGCGTACGCCGGAATGGCCGCCGCCTTGAGCAGCAGGGAAGGGTTGGTGGTGGCGTCGACCGGCTTGACCCGGGCGATCGCTTCGAAGTCGCCAGTATCGGCAACAACGGTGGTGAACTGTTTGAGTTGTTCCAGCTTGGAAGTCATGGGCGTGCTCTGTCCTATGGGTCTGATGACATTACCCGAGCGCTGACAGCCACTCAAGGGTACATATGTGTATCGATGGCCCCTGTGGCAACAACCTGAGGACGATTGTTTGAAAGGTGGGGCGCGCTATCGATGAATACAATGCCAAAACAGCCAACAGGTTCAAAGCAACCGACCTGTGAACAGGTCGGTTGCACGGGCCTACTCGGCCTTCAACAAGGCTTCGATCGACATTCGCGCCGGTTTCGGCTGACCGTCCGAGGTCAGCAAGCCAAAGTTTTTCTCTCGCTCGTTACTGCCGGAGTCGCTGTTCTTCCATTCATAGATGGAGGTCAGCGGGATCTTGAGTTTTTTAACGTCGCCGATGAACGCGTTGATCTTGCTCGCCTGTCCTTCGGCACCGCCGTTGGAAGGTAGCGCCGAGATCCCCCATTCACTGATCACGCCCGGTAAATGAAAGTTTTGCTGGATAAACGCCTGCGCGTTGCTGATCTGCGTGGCGGTCATGCCGTAGGGATGATAGGACACGGCGCTCAGGCATTTCGGGTATTCACTGACGATGCGGTTTAGCGCCACGGTTGAGGCCGAGCCTGCGGTCGGGGGCCGGGCGAAACCGTAACCGACCACCGGTGTTGCTGGCGGTTTGCCTTGCAACGACTTGCACACGGCGCTCATGAACGGCACGAAGGTCGTGTCGAAATTTCGTGTCGGCCAGTAGGTCTCAAGATCCGGTTCGTTCCACAGTTCAATCGCCACCAATTGCGAACCGTAGGAGGTTTCCAGTCCTGTTACGGCTTTGGCAAATGCCTCGCCAGCGCCCGCCAACTCAGCGGTGTTGTCCGGTGAGGCCGTCAACGGCTTGATCGCGCGCACGGTCAACAGCACCGGCAGACCGGCCGATCCAGCCGCCGCAAACGCATCACTGACCTGTTTCTGATAAGCCTTGGCCGTCAGGCTGTCGCTCCACACGCCGAAGCGTACAAAACCAAAACCTGCCGATTTGATTTGCGCGGCGTCGGCGGCAGAGAAGTTTTGAATCTTCACCTGAACGCCGATGTTCTTGGCCGGAAGGTTGGGAAACGTTTCGCTCGCATGAACCTGAGTGGTAGCGCCCGCGATCATCAGCGCCAGCGCGCCGATTTTTTTGAGATGTTTGATTTTCATGTCTGCTCTCCCGAAGAGAAGTGACAACTACGAAGAATGATCTCGTTGCTCAATTTTCGAGTGAGGTGATGGCACTTAGTGCACGAATGTTATTTTTTGTCGGAAAACAAAGATCTGAAAATCACAGTTATTTTTAGTCCGCTAATTGTGGTTGGGGCGCTTTTAAACGCTGTGGTACTTAATGCTCCAGTACTAACAGGGCGAATCTATTTCTGAGTGCAGGAAGATCTTGAGGGTTCATTCAAATGCCCTCGGGATGTTGGCCGTTTGACATTACACAGGAAAGTAAAACCTTGTTCAGAAAGATCCTCGTTGTTTGCGTGGGCAATATTTGCCGAAGTCCTACGGCCGAACTGTTGCTGCGCAACGCGCTGGGCTCCTCGGCGATCACGGTGGCCTCCGCAGGCCTTGCTGCACGCGTGGGTGAGGGCGTCGAGCCTTCGGCCCGGCAGGTGCTCGAAGACCATGGGCACTGTGCCGAAGCCTTCAAGGCACGGCAACTGACATCGGACATCGTCAATGACTCAGACCTGATTCTGGTCATGGAAAAACAGCATGTAAATCAAGTACTGAAGATTGCCTCTCATGCGCGAGGCAAAGTGTTTCTGCTCGGCAAGTGGCAGAGCGAGCGCGAAATACAAGACCCGTATCGTCAAGGCAAGGCCGCTTTTATTCATGCTCATGCATTGATTGAAGATGCTGTTAGTTCATGGGCGCAGCGCCTCGGGCATTGATCAATATTCTTCAGAACAGTGAATGGTAAGAACAGACTTATGCAGTTACCGTCAGTAATCGGCACCCGCGACAATGATCAAGACAGTATTGATCTGCTCGGCATCTTCGGCAGCCTGATTGACCAGAAGTGGTTGATCGGTGCCCTGACCGGCGCCTTCATGGTCACCGGCGTGGCCTATGCGGTTTTGGCAACGCCGGTGTATCTGGCAAACGCGCTGGTGCAGGTGGAGCCGAAAAAGAACGACATGCTCGGTTTCTCCGACCTCAACAGCATGCTCGGCGGGCAGTCGCCGTCGGTGACCGAAATCGGCATCATCAAGTCCCGCGCCGTCATCGGTAAAACCGTCGACGACCTGCGCCTGGACATCGACGTTACACCCAACACCTTCCCGGTCATCGGTGGCTTTCTCGCCCGGCGTTATCGCGGTGAAACCGACACCAGCGTCGCCGCGCCGCGTTTCGGCCTGAGCAGCTATGCCTGGGGCGGTGAGCGTCTGGAGTTCGCCCGGCTCAATCTGCCCAAAGAACTGCTCGGCAAGAAACTCACCTTGGTCGCTGGCGAGCAACACCGCTTTCAGTTGTTCGATGACAACGACAATTTGCTGGCCGACGGCGTCGCCGGTGAAGCGTTCGCGCAGGACGGCGTAGAAGGGCAAATCAGCCAGTTGTTGGCCAACCCCGGCACGCGTTTCGAAGTGGTGCGCAACCCACGGATCGTGACCATTCAGGGCTATCAGGACGCGCTGGATATTTCCGAGCAGGGCAAGGAATCGGGGATTATCAAGCTGGCGCTCGCCAGCAGCGACGCCGCAGAAGCGGTGAAGATTCTCAACAAGATCGCGTCACTGTACGTCGATCAGAACGTGCGCCGCACTTCGGCCGAAGCCGCGCAGAGCCTGGCCTTTCTGCAAAGCCAGTTGCCGCAGGTCAAGCGTGATCTGGCCAAGGCCAGCGACGCGCTCAATGCTTACCAGACCCACGGCAAGACCGTGAACATCTCGCTGGAAACGCAATCGGTGCTCGGTCAGTCGGTGGCGCTGGAAACGCGGATCTCCGAGCTGAAAATGCAGCAGGCGGAGATGGATCGCAAGTTCACCAAACAGCACCCGGCCTATCGTGCATTGATGAGCCAACTCGGTGAACTGGTGCAGCAGCAGAAGTCGCTCGAAGGCAAGGTCGGTGACTTACCAGCCACGCAGCAAGAGTTGCTTAACCTGACCCGCGATGTCGAAGTCGCTTCGCAGATCTACACGCAACTGCTGAACAAATCCCAGGAGCTGGACATCATCCGCGCCGGTGCGGTCGGCAACGTGCGCCTGATCGACACCGCGGACGTCGACCTGACCAGCCCGGTCAAACCAAAAAAAGCCCTGATCGTGCTGATCGCGACATTCTTCGGTGCCTTTGTCGGCGTGGCCCTGGTGCTGCTGCGCAAATCCCTGAGCCGAGGCCTGGAAGGCCCGGAAGCCATCGAGCAACTCGGTTTGCCGGTCTACGCGTCGATTCCTTACAGCGCGTTGCAGCAGGAAGAGGACAACAAAAAGGGGCGTGCCCGCGACGGCGTGGATAAGCCGGCTTACCTGCTGGCGCTGCGCAACCCGACCGATCTGTCGATCGAATCGATCCGCAGCCTGCGCACCTGCCTGCATTTCGCCGGGCTCGATTCGACCAACAACCGCATCATGATTTCCGGGCCGAGCCCGCAGGTCGGCAAGACTTTTGTTTCGTCCAACCTCGCGGCGGTCATGGCGCTGAGCGGCCAGCGCGTGGTGCTGATCGACGCCGACATGCGTAAAGGGCATCTGCACAAAACCCTCAACACGGCGATCACCAACGGTTTGTCCGACCTGCTGGTCAAGCGCTGCAGCATCGACCAGGCGATCAACAAAGTCGAAGTCGACAACCTGCACTTCATCAGTCGCGGGCAGGTGCCGCCCAATCCTTCCGAGCTGTTGATGCACGCCAACTTCCGCGACTTGCTCGCCGAGCTGAGCGAACGCTACGACCTGGTGATCATCGATACGCCGCCGCTGCTGGCGGTGACCGACGCAGCGATTGTCGGCCGTGAAGCGGGCATCAGCTTGATCGTCACGCGCTTCGGGGTGAACCCGGCCAAGGAGATCGAACTGACCATCCGCCGCTTCGCGCAGAACGGCATCGAGTTGAAAGGCGCGGTATTCAATGGCGTCGAGAAGCGTGCCGCGAGCTACTACGGCAACGGTGGCTACGGCTACAGCTACGAATACGCGTCCGACAAATCCTGACTGTCAGCGACTGTTTTTTCCTGTTTGAAGTGGGTGATTTGTGAAAAAAATACTGCACGTGGCAGAGACGATCAAAGGTGGCGTCGCGACCGTGATCCGCACGATCTCGGATTCCCCCGAGGGCGATGCGGCGAACTACGAGCTGGTGTATCTGGTGCCGGAGGATCAGGCAAAAGAACTGCACGGCATTCAAGCGCAGCAGATCCGCACGTTTCCGCGCACCGGGCGCAATGTGTCGTCGTTGCTGCGTTTCGCTTGTCGTCTGGGGCAAGTGCTGTTCAAGGAAAAACCCGATGTGGTGCATTTGCACAGCACCTTTTCCGGGGTGATCGGCCGTTGCGTGTGTGTGCTGCTGCGACCGTGGCGCAAGCCGAAAATTGTCTACTGTCCGCACGCGTTTTCGTTCCTGATGGAAAGCTCGCCGATCAAGCAGAAAGTCTATGCGTGGATCGAGCGAGTGCTGCAGAAAGTCACCGACGTGATCATTTGCGTCAGCCAGTACGAACTCGACAAAGCCGCGCGGTTTGGCATCGAGCGCAAACGGATGAAGCTGATCTACAACGGCATTCATCACAAGGATGACGCGCCGAAAGCCGCGAGCCCCGAGCCGATTCATCTGTTGTTCGTCGGTCGTCTCGACTACCAGAAAGGCTTCGACGTGTTGCTCAAGGCCTTCGCCAAGGTGCAGCGCAATGATCTGAAACTGACGGTGGTCGGCAGCGCGGTCAACGAGGATTCGGTCGAGTGCCCGCCGATGGATTCGGTCGAATACCTGCCGTGGGTCACGCCGAGCGAAGTGCAGGCGCTGTACCAGAAAGCCGATGCGCTGATCGTCCCGAGTCGCTGGGAAGGGTTTGCCATGGTGCCGCTGGAAGGCATGGCCATGGGGCTACCGGTGATCGCCAGCAATTGCACCTCGCTGCCGGAACTGGTCACACACGGTGTGTCTGGCTACGTGTTTCCGTCCGGTGATCACCAGGCGCTGGCCGATGTGCTGGCGCAAATCCAGAAGCCGCGGTTGCTCGACCTCGGTAGCGAAGGGCGCAGCATCGTCCGCGAGCGCTTCAGCGCCGCGTTGATGATCCGCCAGACCTATGACGTGTATTGCGCTCCCACTTATTAAGTAGAACTCAGCTTATGAACGTAACGATTTTGCATGGCTACAGTGCGTCCAACTCCGGTGACGGCTTGCTCGTCGATCTGGCCATTGCCTTGGTGCAGCGCAACTTTGGTGACGACACCGCGATCAGCGTGGTCGCCTCCGATCCGGATTCTTTCAGCTACTTGCCGCACCCGCGTTTCGACGCGCCGGTCATGGCGGCCAAGGGTTTGGGCCGGGTCAAGCAGGCAGTGTTTCTTAACCAGTCCTATGCCGGGCTGGCGGATCTGTTGAAGAAAACTGACCTGATTGTTGGCGTCGGTGGCGGCTACATGCGTTCGAAAAGCGCTTTCGAGCACATCAAACTGAAGCTCGGCCACGCCAAGCAACTGGAAACCGCGATCCTCAGCAAGGTGCCGTCGGTATACCTGCCGCAAAGCATCGGGCCATTCCACGGCGAGAGCAGCAAAATCGTCGAGCATTACGCCAGCGCCGACGCGGTGTTTGTGCGCGACAACCGTTCCTCGGCGATCTTCGACGCTTATGAAAATGTCTACCGTGCGCCGGACCTGGCCGTGCAGTCGCTGGCGAGCAAAATCCTTCAGCAGCCTAAGTTCACCCGTTGCGCCGCGTCGCCGGCCACTGTCTGTGTGGTGTTGCGCAAGCCACCGGAGTGGAGCAAAGACAAGAAAGTCGCCTACGTCGCCAACCTGAAGCTGCTGCTGCAGCGCCTGAAGGAAAAAAGCCAAGTAGTGTGCGCCGTGCAAAGCGCAGTGCGTGGCAACGATGACGGCGCGTTCTATCGCGAACTGGGCATTACCGAAGACTTGCTGTCGTTGAAAGCCACGATCGCCAAGTATCAACCGGACCTGGTGATTTCCGTGCGCTTGCACGGCGCCATCGAATCGTTGCTGTCCGGCGTGCCCGCTTACCACATCAGCTACGAGCGCAAAGGCTTTGGCGCCTATCAGGACATGGGCGTCGAGGACTGGGTGATCAATGGCGGCGACATCGATGTCGACACCATCATCAATACGGTTTACGCGCCGAATGCGCTGTCGAATTTCGGTAAGCGCCTGACCGATACCTGCCGCGAGATCGAGGCGAAAACCGTGGCCATGGACGACATCATCAAAGGTATCGTTCGATGATATTCAGGCTGTTGCTTCGCGGCGGAGCATTAGGCGCGAAGTTTTTGCTGGTGTTGGCGATCACCCGCTATCTGGGCTACGACGCCCTGGGTTTTTACGGCGTGGTGATGGCGGCTTCGTTCATTGCCTCAAAGTTCTACAGCGTGGGCTTCAGCTCTGAAATCAATCGGCTGATCAGTGTCGGCGGCAGTTCGCGAAAGGTTGTCGATAAGGTGCTGCTGTTGTACTTGTCCGTGGGGCTGGCGTTGTCGCTGGTGACGGTGTTGATCTACTCGCTGTTCCAACAGGTCGAGGCAACAGCGGCGGTGGTGCTTTGCGTGACGCTGGTATTGCTCACCGAACACCTGTCGTTCGAAATCAATTCGTTTGTGTTTTCGGCACAGAAAGCTACAGCCGGCGCCGTGTTGTTTTTCATCAAGACCGGTCTCTGGGCGCTGTTGGCCGTGGGCGGCATGATGCTCGGCTGGATTTCCGGTGTGGCCAGCGTGCTTTGGCTCTGGGTGATTGCCAATGTGCTGGTGATCTTCGCCGGTTACCTGATTGTGGTGAGGGTGCATAAGGGGCGGACGACGGGCACACTGGCCGCCGGCACGGTGTGGAAGGCCGGTTTGCCGTTTTATCTCGGCACCGGGCTGATCGCGCTGAGTCAATATGCCGAACGGTTTCTGATCATCGACCTGGAACCCTACGCCAGCCTTGGTAAATACGTCTACGCATGGTCGGCGGCCAATACCTTGCAAGCGTTGTCGTACGCGGTAGTAGCCGTTGTCGGCATCCCGGTGCTGGCCAAGCGTTTCCAGGCGGATCAACAGTCATTCACGGTCAAGCAGTTGTTCGTCAACAAGTGGGTCATGCGCTCGCTGGTGGTGTCGGCAGCCGTGGCAGTGGCGATCTATCTGTTCTTCAACGTGGCGCTCGATTACGTCGCCACCAGTGTGCCGCGCCCGGACAATGCGATCCTTGGCGTGCTGATCCTTTCCTTTGCTCTGCGGGCGATCGGCGACATCGTCTGGGGCGGCCTGATTGCCTCGAAAAACAGCCGGGTTTCGCTCGCCAGTGCGGCGATCTGTCTGTTGGTGTCGGTGCCGGTCAGCTATGTGTTGATCAAGCACTATTCGATCTACGGCGCGGCGTGGGGCAACGTCTTCGCGATCGTTGTGCAGCTCAGTGTGATTGCTTTGTTGACCCGTGTGACGACAGCGAAAAAGGCTGCGTTGTCATGGGCCTGAAATTGCCGCGCATCGAGTTTCGCGGCAAGAAACTCGACTCTTCGCTGTCGTTCCTGATCCTCTTCACCGGGCTGTTTCTGTCGGTGGCCATGCCGCTGTTGATCCCCCGCGATCCAGGCCCGGATGCGATGACGTTGTGGTCGTCCTACGCGCGGGCCGACAACTGCAATTTCTGGAACCCGTTCTCGCCGGATCGCTCGTCCTACGAGTGTTCGGCGTTCCTGCTGCGGCCCACCGGGATCAATCTGACCAATGCCTGGGCTTACGGCATGTTCTGCAATTTTTTCCTCACGGCGATTCCAGTGGTGGTGTTCCGGCGCATGCCGCTGGCGATCTTCGGCACGCTGTGTCTGTGGGGCATTGTTCGTTCGTTCTTTCTTGAGAACCTGACCAAGGAAATCATCGTGTCGGTCGCCGTACTGAGCATTTTGCTCAGTTCGTTGACGCGCAAATATCGCGGCGGGTTTTTCTTATCGGCAGTGATCTACGGCGTGCTGATCCGGCCGTACTGGATTCTGTTTTCGCTGTCATGGGTGGGCGTCTGCGTGATGAAGAAGTACGTCTCGCGCACGACCTTCTTCCTCATGCTGTTCCTGTTCTATCTGGCGGTGGCCACGGCGATCCAGCTAGCGCTGGGCTTCCCGGTGTCGTCGATTCGCGCCAGTAACAACGAACTGCGCACGGCGGGCGAGGAGGGCTCGAAATCGTTGATCGTGTCGTGGCTCAGCGGCAGCGACTTCGTCTCGCAGGCGCTGGATTCGATGATCATTTTCTTCCGGCTGTCGTTCCCGGTGGAACTGATTCTGTTGTCCGGCCCGGGCCAGGTGATCTTCGTGTCGTTGATGATCATGACCGCGCTGCTGCTGTTCAAGGTCATTACCTCGACCGATTACAAAGGCGCGCCGATCCAGACCAAACCCAAGGAACTGATCGCGATCCCGATGGCGTTTCTGCTGGTGCAGGGTTTGTTCGAACCGGACTTCGGCTCTTTCGCCCGGCACTTTTCGATGGTGGTGCCGGTGTTGTTCGTCGGCCTCGGTTTGATGCTGCGGGCGAACAAACCGGTGCAGGTTGAATCAAGAATTCTGAATTGAGGCAGGTGCTTTATGTCGAGCAAGAAAAAGTCCCTGGAGATCGAAACCCTGCGCGGCCTGGCGTGCCTGCTGCTGGTGCTCTATCACGTCATCGGGCCGTTGGGCGGCGGGTTGAAGATCGACATCGGTTCGCCGTTCCGGGTGATTGCCGATTCGATGGTGTACGTGCGCATGCCGCTGTTCACCTTTATTTCCGGGTACATCTATTCGATCTACAAAATTCGCGGCAATGACTTTTCCGCATTCTTCAGCGGCAAGGTACGACGCTTGATCGTGCCGCTGTTTTGCGTCGGTGTGCCGTTTTCGGTGCTGCAGGCGGTGGGGCCGGGGGTCAACAAGGACGTCGGCGTGATCGACGCGTTGTTATCGTTCTGGGTGCCGATCAACCACTTCTGGTTCCTCCAGGCGGTGTTCATCATTTTCATGTTCGTCGGGCTGCTGGAGTGGCGCGGGATGCTGCGTTCGGCGACGCGCTTGTATGGCTTGTTCGCGTTTGCGGCGCTGTTGTTTCTGCTGCCGCCGTTCAAGTTCGATGCGTTCGGGATCAATGGCGCGATTTACCTGCTGCCGTTTTTTGTCGCGGGAATGATTGGCCAGGAAAACGTCGACCGGTTGAAGCAGACGTTCAAGGTGATCGGGCCGTTGGTGTTTGTGCTGATCTCGTTGACGTTGCTGTACGTGGCGGCGATTGATCGTGAATTGATTGTTGATCGTCGTAGTCTGATCGGGCTGACCGTGGGCTGTGTGTCGTGCATCGCGTTGCTGTCGAGTGATATGCGCTCGAAGGCGCTGACCTGGCTGGGCGGGTATTCCTATGCGATTTTCCTGTTCCACGTGCTGTTCGCGGCGACGTCGCGCTTTGTGCTGGGACGTTTGGGGGTGAAGGATGAGAGCCTGCTGGTGTTGGGCGGGTTGAGCTTCGGGTTGCTGGGGCCGGTGGTGTTGTCGATGATTTTCAGCCGGTTCAATTTCACCTCGGTGCTGTTCCTTGGCGAACGCGCGGCGAAGAAGAAACCGGTGGTGCCTGTCGTCCCGGTGGTGCAGACCCAATCATCTCTGTAGTCAAACAATCCCTGTGGGAGCTGGCTTGCCAGCGATGGCGTTTTGTCAGGCAATGCATCTGTGTCTGACCGGACCCCATCGCTGGCAAGCCAGCTCCCACAGGTTTATCAGGTGTGAATGAATTTAGCGGATGACCACAATCCCTGTGGGAGCGAGCCTGCTCGCGAAGTGGCCCTACGGGCTGAAGGAGATTTTGCATGTTGGCAGTGGATGACGCGCAACCCGTTGCAGCGTCGGTGGTTGAGGTGGGCGATGCGCGTGAGCGTTTTGCGCAGTGGCGTGAAGGCAAGGCGGGTAAGGTGTTGTCGGTCTCGGTGATTGGCGACAGCTACAGCGCCGGGCAGGATTTCTACTTGAACAAACTGGTGCAGCGCGTGGCGGGGGAGGTCGGTTTTGCCGGGCCCGGTTATGTCGGGTTCAATCACGGCGCAGCGCTGGGCGGTACGCATTTCAAATACACCCGCAGCAGTGAGAAGTATTTTGCCGGTGGCTGGAAAGTTTCCGACCTTGGGCAGGCGAGCCCGGACAGTCGCACGGTGACAGGCCGTCCCGGCGCTTGGTTGCGGGTGGATGCCAGTCCTTCACCGCGCATCGATACAGCGGTTACCCAGGCGAAATTGCTTTACCTGGGTAATGGCGAACCCAGCGAAATCCGCTATCGCTGGTCACCCGCACAAGACTGGCAGCCCCTTAAAATTGAAGGTTCAGGCGTTCAGGAGGTAGCGCTCACGGGGCTCTCCGCTGCGAAAGACTGGTCGTTCAAACTGGAAGTGGTGAAGGGCGCGCCCACGTTGTTCGGCCTATGGATGAGCAACGATCAGAACGGTGTACGCGTGTCGAAACTGGCGGCATCCGGCGCGGCATCGGCGGACTTCTATCACCAGGATCCGCAGTGGCAGACTCAGTGGAAAGCCGCCGTGTCGAAGATCCCCGCCGATGTGTACCTGATCATGCTCGGTGGCAACGATCAGGGTTTCGGCGTGAAACCTGCGCAGTACTTGCAGAATGTTCAGGGGTTGGTGGGCATGCTGCGCGAGATTCAACCGCAGGCGAGCATCAACCTGATCATGCGTCAGGACACCACGCGCTCCAGCGCTTACCCGATGTCGGCGTATGCGCAGGTGCTGGCGCCTTGGGCGCGTGAGCAGCGTCTGGGGTACACCAATCTGCAATGCGCCTTCGGTCCCGATGTGAAGCGGTATGCCGCTGCAATGATCGGCCCGGACAAGATTCATCCCGTGCCGGCCACGGGCGGCAAGGTGATTGCCGATTACTTCTACGCCTGGATCACCGGCACCCACATACGCTGCAATAACTAGCCCCTGTAGCAGCTGCCGAAGGCTGCGATCTTTTGATCCTGTCTTTTAAAAACAAGATCAAAAGATCGCAGCCTTCGGCAGCTCCTACAGGGGACAGTTCAGGCGTCGGTGAACGTGTCGATCTGATCGAGCAGTTCCGTGAGCTTCTGCGGCATCAAGCGCGTATCGCAACGGGTTTCCACGTTGATGATGATCGCCGGGTCGTTGCAGCAAATCCGCACGCGAAAGCGCCAGTCGCCGAAGATCACTTTCAGCCCATCGCCGTCATCGATTTCCAGGGCTTGCTCTGCGTAAATTGCCTTCAAATGCGCGAGCAGGGGGTAGGGGTCGCGCATCGGCCGGCGGATATCTCCCGATGCGGGAAACACACCGATGCGCTCCACCAGCAAAATCGTGCCCAACCAGGATTCGTTGGCGCTGGGCAACGGCTGGTGGCGCGACAACCAACTGATCACCCCGAGGTTGCCCACCTCGCGTTCAATCTCTACGGAATGTTGTGCAATGTTCATGGTGGCCTCGTGGAGTAAGGAGCGGAGCCGTCTCAGCGGCCCTTGAGATAGACGTTTTCGTAGCAGAAGTTGGTCGCCTGCAAGTAACCCTCGGCGTCTCCGCAATCGAAGCGCATGCCTTTGAACTTGTAAGCCAGCACGCAACCGTTCTGCGCCTGTTTCATCAGCGCGTCGGTGATCTGGATTTCGCCGCCCTTGCCCGGTTGGGTGTCGGCGATCAGGTCGAAAATGTCCGGCGTGAGGATGTAGCGACCGATGATCGCCAGGTTCGATGGCGCATCTTGTGGGGCCGGTTTTTCCACCATGTTGTTGACCCGGTAGATGCCGTCGGAGATCAGCTCGCCAGCGATGACGCCGTACTTGTGAGTCTGGTCGGCCGGGACTTCCTGGATGGCGACGATCGAGCAGCGGAATTTCTTGTACAGCTGGATCATCTGCGTCAGGACGCCGTCACCTTCCAGGTTCAGGCACAGGTCATCGGCCAGCACCACAGCAAACGGCTCATCGCCGATCAACGGGCGGCCGCTGAGAATCGCGTGGCCCAAGCCCTTCATTTCCACCTGGCGGGTGTAGGAGAAGGTGCAGGTGTCGATCAGCTCGCGGGTGCCGGCGAGGAATTTCTCTTTCTCGGTGCCACGGATCTGGTGTTCGAGTTCGTAGCTGATGTCGAAATGGTCTTCCAGCGCGCGCTTGCCGCGGCCAGTGACGATGGCCATGTGTTGCAGGCCGGCGTCCCGCGCTTCTTCTACGGCGTATTCGATCAACGGCTTGTTGACGATCGGCAACATTTCTTTCGGCATGGCTTTGGTCGCCGGCAAGAAACGCGTGCCATAGCCGGCAGCGGGGAACAAACATTTACGAATCATAAAAGTATCCTGGACAGTCATGGAACACAGGCAACGAATGCGCGCACTCATTAAGTGCGTGCAAGTTTCAATGGGTATTGAGCGACTGCTTTAATACCTGACTCAGGTTGTTAATGGCAATAAATAGCGGTGGTTAAACCTGACAATGTTATGAGATGTCGGCAAGTGCGTTATTAGTTATTTTTAGTCGGTATCTGTTGATAGTGATGAATGCACTAGCGGTGCTAATAAGTAGCGGCGAATACAGTGTGACTTGCAAAAATATTTTTCGCCAGTCATTGAACTGAATTTGTTTTCTGTTGTTGTCGCCTTGTTTGTGTGGAGTGCAACACACCTTCAGCAATTGAGGCTTGACACGCTATTTGTCACTCATCCAAAGACGGACCTCGCCATGAAGATTCTGGTAACGGGTGGCGCCGGCTATATCGGCTCGCACACCACACTTGCACTGCTTGAAGCAGGTTATGAAGTTGTCGTACTGGATAATCTTTGCAACAGCAGCGAAGCGGCATTGCATGCCGTTGAAACCATCTGCGGCAAGAGTGCCTGGATGATCCGCGGCGACGTCTGCGACCGGGCACTGCTCGACCGGATTTTCCGCGAGCACAGCATCGAGGCGGTGCTGCATTTTGCCGGCCTGAAGGCGGTGGGCGAGAGCGTGCGCAAGCCGCTTGAGTACTACGAGACCAACGTCAGCGGCAGCATCACGCTGTGCCAGGCGATGGCGGCGGCGGGGGTGTTTCGCCTGGTATTCAGTTCATCGGCCACCGTCTATGGCGAGCCTGAGCAAATGCCGATCCGCGAGGATTTCCCCACGGGTACGCCGACCAATCCTTACGGCCAGTCCAAGCTGATTGTAGAAAACGTCTTGCGCGATCTGAGTCAGGCCGAGCCGCGCTGGAGCATCGCCTTGTTGCGTTACTTCAACCCGATCGGCGCCCACGACAGCGGCCACATGGGCGAAGACCCCAACGGTATCCCCAACAATCTGGTGCCTTACATCAGCCAGGTGGCCGTGGGCAGCCTGCAAGAGCTGTCGATCTTCGGCAACGATTACCCCACGGTCGATGGCACCGGTGTGCGCGATTACATCCACGTCGTCGATCTGGCGGACGGCCATTTGAAGGCCTTGCAGTCGATCGCCGGGCGCACCGGCATTCACACCTGGAACCTCGGTACCGGCGATGGCTACAGCGTGTTGCAAGTGCTGCACGCCTTCGAGCAGGCGTGTGGCCAACCGGTGCCGTATCGCATGATGCCGCGCCGCTCCGGTGATATCGCCGAGAGCTGGGCCGATGCCTCCAAGGCTGCCAAAGAGCTGGGCTGGAAGGCCACGCGCAGTTTGCAGGATATGGTCACCGACACCTGGCGCTGGCAATCCAGCCATCCCAATGGTTACTTGCGATGATGGCCATTTAGTCCAATGTTATTTTCAGTCAGGTTGTTAGATAACGTCGGGAAATTACACTGGCAATGCCTTTTGCAAGTCCGTAGATATAAACCTGCCGTTCGACTTTTATCAGTTGGGTAAGACTGTGAAAGAACAACGGATCATGTTCGCGCTTTTTGCGGACTTGAACGCTACCACCGCTAACACAGATCGGTTTTTTAACAGATCGAATGTTAGAAAGGAGTTGTTATGAAAAAAGTGATGGCAGTTGCCCTGTTGACGATGTTGAGCAACTGGGCTGCCGCCGCTGAAGCACCGCTTACTGCGGTGACCAATGTAGGTGGCAATGTGGCGGCTTCTCAAGCGCCGGCAGCCAGTACTGCAATGGTCGCCAGTGCAGTCGCGGCGTCTAACAGCGGTGGCAGTGCCAACGGCGGTACCACCGGTACAACGGGTACCACCGGTACAACCGGCACGCATAACTAACAGGAAGTTCTGTTAGTGCAGTACAGGGTCGCCCGACGCAAGTCGGGTGACTTTGTTTTTGGATTCGCCCTTGAATAGCGTAGTGCCATTATGACTCGTAGTGTTTATCTTTTAATGTTGGCAAGTCTCGCTTTGCAAGGTTGCATGTTTTCCCCCGGTCAATACCTCAGCACCGGCAGCATCACGCGCCAGGGCGCCAGTGAAAGCAGCCGGGTCGAACTGATCCCGATCACCCCCAAGCTGATCGCCATGAACCGCGCCACACAAAAGCGTGAGTCGTTGCCGGCGGAGCTGTTGGTGACACCTGCCGAGTACCGCATCGGCAACAACGATGTCCTGTACATCACGGTGTGGGATCACCCCGAGCTGACCGCGCCATCGGGCGCGCAACAACAGATCGACGCCAACGGCCGACTGGTGCGCTCCGATGGCACGCTGTACTACCCGTTCATCAAGGAAGTCCAGGCCGCCGGCCGGACGATCCAGCAACTGCGTTCGGACATCGAACAGCGACTGTCGGCGTTCATCGCCGAGCCACAAGTGGACGTCGCCGTGTTGCGTTTCGCCAGCCAGAAAGTGGTGGTCACCGGCGCCGTGGCCAAGGCCGGCCCGCAAGCGATTTCCACCAACCCGCTGAGCGTGGTCGAAGCGCTTGGTTCGGCCGGTATCGATACCAACAACGCCGATTTGTCCGGGCTGTTGCTGACGCGCAACGGGCGCACTTATCCGCTGAATCTTGATTCGCTCAATCAACAGGATTCCGAGTTGCAGGGCGTCTACCTCAAGGGTGGCGACCAACTCTATCTGCCGTACAACGACAACAAGCGCATCTACGTGATGGGCGAGGTCAACCAGCCGCGCGCGCTGAGCTTCAAGACCGCGACCATGAACCTCACCGATGTCCTCGGTTCGGTCGGTGGCTTGAGCCAGACCACCTCCAACGGCAACGCGGTGTACGTCATTCGTGGCGTGGAAAACCTTGATGTCGAGCCGGCCAAGATTTATCAGCTGGAAGCCGAATCGCCGACCGCCATGGCGCTGGCCTCGCACTTTGAAGTCCGCCCGCAGGACGTGGTGTATGTCGGGCCTGCCAACGTGACTCGCTGGAACCGCCTGATCAGTCAATTGGTGCCGTCGGCATCGATTGTCGGCACGGGTGCTTCCGCTGCGAAGAACTGGAGCGAATACAGTAACAACAGCAAATAAGGTCGCCGACTTTGAACATTCTGAAAGTTGGCCTGTGCCTGATGGCGGCCTCGTTGCTGTGTGGTTGCAACCCGTTGATGAGCGCGTCCTTGAACAACCTCAAGGCCGCAGTCGTCGGCCCGGATGAAGTGGACGTAAGTGCAGCCGAAGTGGCCGGGGTCAACTATCCGCAACTGAAACTGACCACGCCGTCCGGCTCCGGGGTGCTGGCGCTGGTGCGTGAACGCGAAGACCTGCAGTTCTGGGTCGCGTCCGGCAAACAAGTGCTGTTGCTGCGCAATGGTCTGGCTGTACGCAGTATCGGCCTGGGCCTGGAGGGCGATCTCGACGGCACGCGCCTGGCCGATGACTCGCCGTTCAAACAGGGTCTGCAGCACGTCGCGGACGGCTTCACCACGCGACGCTGGATCGACCTCTACAAGGGCCAGGAAGTCGGGGTGATCGTCAACAGCCGCTTCTCTCGCCGCTCGGAACAGACCCTGCAGATTCTCGACAAGGAATACACCGTGCTGCGTGTCGATGAGCAGATTGACGCCCCGGCCATTGGCCTGAGCGCGACCAATCGTTACTGGGTCGACCCGCGTGACGGTTTCATTTTGCAGAGCGAGCAGCAGCTGACCTCGCAGTTGCGCGTCAAGGTTGTGCAACTGACCCCAGATCGCAGGCACCTGCCGTGATGCGCCTGAAAATGATATCGGCGGGCCTGATGCTGTTCGCGAGTGCCAGCCAGGCGGCCGTCACCGTGTCGGGCGATGTCGCCAATCCCGGGCCGGTCACCTTGCCACCCGGCGGGCGCTTGCTTGATGTGATCAGTGAAGCGGTACCAAATGCCGAAGGTTACTGGCTGGCGGGCGCTCTGTTGCGCCAGTCGCTGATCGAGGAGCAGACGCGGCTCAAGGTTGGCGTGCTGTTTGATCTCGACGTGTTGCAGCGCATGGCGATGCTGTTCGACCGGCCGAGTCGTGCGGCGTTGGCGCAGCGTCTTGCCGCAGAAGTGCGGCAGATGCCGGTCACCGGACGGCAGGTTGCCGACCTTGATCCGGTGGCGCTGGAAGTGGGTTTCGCGCGCAACATTCGTCTCGACGATGGCGACCGCCTGATCTACCCGACGCGGGTTGATGAGGTGCAAGTCCTCGGTGCCGTCGCCGAGCCGTGCCACTTGCCGTATCAGCCGTTACAGGAGGCCCGCGACTATCTGCAGGGCTGTTCGATCCTGAGCGATGCCGAGGCCGATTACCTGTGGCTGATCCAGCCCAACGGCGCCTCGCAGCGTGTCGGCATTGCCCACTGGAATCGCGAGAGCGGACACTTTCCCGTGGCCGGCAGCAAGATTCTGGTGCCGGTGAAAAATGATGATCTTGATCCGCCTCTACCTGAACTGAATCAGCAGTTGGCCGAATTTATTGCCACGCAGCTGGCCGAGGTGGTTCGTTGAAGTTACGTTTTGCAGCTGTGTTGTTATTGCCTTGTGGACTGGTTCACGCCGAACCGCGTATTACCCAGAATGACTTCGGTGGCACCGGGCTGTTGCAGACGCCGACGGCGCGCATGGCCCCGGCCGGCGAGTTGAGTGTCAATGCCAACCGCACCGAACCGTACAGTCGCTACAGCGTGTCGTTGCAGCCGCTGGACTGGCTCGAAGGCTCGTTTCGCTACACCGCGATCACCAACCGGCCTTACGGCTCGGAGGCCCTGAGCGGTAGTCAAAGCTATAAGGATAAGGCGGTCGACGTCAAAGTCCGGCTGTGGCAGGAAAGCCACTGGCTGCCCGACGTGGCGCTGGGCTTCCGAGATATCGGTGGTACCGGTTTGTTCTCCAGTGAGTTTTTCGTCGCCAACAAGCGCTACGACAATCTCGACTTCAGTGCCGGGATTGCCTGGGGTTATCTGGGTAATCGCGGCGACATCGACAACCCGTTGGGCTATGTCAGTGATCGCTTCGATACCCGGCCCGCGCTCGAAGGCACCGGTGACGTCAACTCGGGTTCGTACTTTCGTGGCCGGCCTTCGTTCTTCGGCGGCGTGAGTTACCAGACGCCGTGGGATCGCCTCAGCCTGAAACTCGAATACGAAGGCAACGATTACAAGCACGAGCCCAAGGACAACATCATCAAGCAGGACTCGCCGATCAACCTCGGTGCGGTGTTCAAAGTGGCGGATTCGGTCGACGTCAGCGCTGCGTGGGAGCGCGGAAATACGGCGATGTTCGGCATCACCTTCCACACCAATTTCGCCACCCGCAAGGCCCCGGCCAAGACCTACGACCCGACACCCGAGCCGCTGCCGGCGAAGATGCCGACCACCTCGATGGCGCAGGTCGATTGGGCCAACGTGTCGCAGCGCTTGCAGCAGAATGCCGGCTACAAAGTCGAGCGCATTACCCAGCGTGATTCCGAACTGATCGTCTATGGCGAACAGCAGCGTTACTTCCATTCGCCCAAGGCGGTCGGGCGTGCGAGCCGGATTCTCGACAACAGTGTCAGCGATGACATCGACTGGTTCACTGTGGTCAACAAGCGCTACGACTTGCCTCTGGAAGAAACCAGCGTGTCGCGCCAGACCTTCCGTGAAGTGATCAATAACGAGGAGCCGTTGCAGTCGCTGCACCGCACCACCGAGATCAACCCGGCGATGCCGCACAACGAGAGAACCCTCTACACCGAAGCGCCGCAGCATTTCAGTTATGGCGTGGGGCTGGGCTTCAAGCAGAACGTTGGCGGCCCGGATGGTTTGCTCTATCAGTTCACTGCCGATGCCGATGCCGAG
Organism: Pseudomonas sp. PB103; assembly: GCF_009764635.1. NCBI lineage: Bacteria > Pseudomonadati > Pseudomonadota > Gammaproteobacteria > Pseudomonadales > Pseudomonadaceae > Pseudomonas > Pseudomonas sp. PB103. Next base: position 94,201 of record NZ_RWIL01000002.1, read on the forward strand.
TACCGTTTCAATCGCAACACTTGGTGGAACGGTCTGCTCAGTGCCAACCTGGTGAACAACTTCGACAAATTCAGCTACGACGCGCCGAGCGGTTTGCCGCGTGTGCGCACGGATTTGCGTCAGTACCTGACCACGTCCAATACGACCATGCCGCTGTTCCAGGTCAGCCACGCCGAGCAGTTGGATAAAGACCTGTATGGCATGGTGTACGGCGGTTATCTGGAGTCGATGTTTGCCGGTGTGGGCGGGGAGGTGTTGTTCCGTCCGACCGGTGAACGCTGGTCGGTGGGCGCGGACATCAACTGGGTGCGTCAGCGTGATTTCGATCAAGGGTTTGCGCTGCGCGATTACTCGGTGGTGACTGGGCATATCACCGGGTATACGGACCTGCCGTTCGACACATTGGCGGCTGTCAGCGTGGGCCGGTATCTGGCCGGGGATTGGGGCGGCACGCTGGATATCTCGCGAGAGTTTTTCAACGGCGTGCGCTTTGGCGCGTGGGCAACGATCACTACGGCGAGCAGTGCCGAGTATGGCGAGGGTAGTTTCGACAAGGGCCTCTATCTGTCGATTCCGTTCGACGAAATGATGAGCATGTCGACCATGCGCCGCGCCAACCTGGTCTGGGCACCGCTGACCCGTGACGGCGGCGCCCGACTCAGCCGCAGCTTCCAGCTGCACTCGATGACCGACAGCCGCGAAGGGGACATGTTCTACCGTAATTTCGACAAGATCACCGAGTAACCACCATCACCCAAACCTGTAGGAGCAAAGCCTGCTCGCGATGGCGTCCGAGCAGTCGACATCCCTGTTGCCTGACCCACCGCCATCGCGAGCAGGCTCACTCCTGCAGTAGTTACGCGGCGAAGCCAGAATCCATGCCTCGCCCAAATCCCTGTGGGAGCTGGCTTGCCAGCGATGAGGCCGGCACATCCAACATCAATGTCGCCTGACCCACCGCCATCGCTGGCGAGCCATCTCTCACATTGGCTATTTGTCACGCCACAAATCCCGAACCCACCCCAAATCCCCTGTAGAAGTGAGCCTGCTCGCGATAGCGTCCGAGCAGTCGACATCCCTTTTGCCTAACCCACCGCCATCGCGAGCAGGCTCACTCCTACAGTAGTTACGCGGTGAAGCCAGAATCCATGCCTCGCCCAAATCCCTGTGGGAGCTGGCTTGCCAGCGATGAGGCCGGCACATCCAGCATCAATGTCGCCTGACCCGCCGCCATCGCGAGCAGACTCACTCCCACATTGGCTATTTGTCACACCACAAATCCCGAACCAACCCCAAATCCCCTGTAGGAGTGAGCCTGCTCGCAATGGCGTCCGTCCAGTCGACATCCCTGTTGCCTGACCCACCGCCATCGCGAGCAGGCTCACTCCTACAGTAGTTATGCGGAGGAACCAAAATCCACACCACGCCCAAATCCCTGTGGGAGCTGGCTTGCCAGCGATGAGGCCGGCACATCCAACATCAATGTCGCCTGACCCACCGCCATCGCTGGCAAGCCAGCTCCCACATTGGCTATTTGTCACGCCACAAATCCCGAACCCACCCCAAATCCCCTGTAGGAGTGAGCCTGCTCGCGATAGCGTCCGAGCAGTCGACATCCCTTTTGCCTGATCCACCGCCATCGCGAGCAGGCTCACTCCTACAGTAGTTATGCGGTGAAGCCAGAATCCATGCCACGCCCAAATCCCTGTGGGAGCTGGCTTGCCAGCGATGAGGCCAGCACATCCAACATCAATGTCGCCTGACCCACCGCCATCGCTGGCGAGCCAGCTCCCACCGGTTTGTGCGTCGAGCCCAAATCCCAGGCACAAAAAAGGGGACTTTCGTCCCCATGCGGTGTGCAGCGTTGAACCTTAGTAAATGTCCTTCGACAACAACGTAAACGGCGTCTTCACCAGGATCTTCAGATCCAGCCACAACGACCAGCTGTTGATGTACTGCAGGTCAATCTCCACTCGCTTTTGCATCTTGTCGATCGTGTCGGTTTCACCGCGGCAACCGCTGATCTGCGCCAGGCCAGTGATCCCCGGTTTAATCCGGTGACGCGCCATGTAGGCAAGGATTTTCCCCGAGTAGAAATGGTTGTGCGCGACCGCGTGCGGACGTGGCCCCACGAGGGCCATGTGCCCTTGCAGCACGTTGAACAGTTGCGGCAATTCGTCCAGCGACGTGCGGCGAATGAAGCGTCCAACGGCAGTAATGCGCGAGTCGTTGCGGCTCGCCTGCTTCACATCGCGGTCGTCGTGCATGCTCATCGAGCGGAATTTCCAGACCTTGATCACCTTGCCGTTCCAGCCATGGCGATCCTGCTTGAACAGCACCGGGCCCGGCGAATTGAGTTTCACCGCCAGAGCGATGATCAACAGGATCGGGCTCAACGCGATGATTGCCAGCAAGGCTACGGTTTTCTCCACCAGGCTTTTGCTCAAGGCCGCCGTCGGGCGACTGGTCAGCGGGCTCTCGTTCAAGTAGATCGCCGGCAGGCCGTCCACGACTTTCACCGAGTGATTGAGCAGCGTCAAACTGTTCAGGTCAGGCACCCAGACCACATCGACATTGGCACCCAGCAAATCGACGTACATCGCTTCGATCTTCGCTGCCTCACACAGCGGCAGAGTGATATACAAACGGCGGATGTCATGGGCCTCGATCAGTTCCAGCAACTGTTCCTGAGCACCAATAACACGCGGTGCATCGGCGTCCAGCGAAGACACATCGCCATTGCTGACCAAACCGACCAGTGGCAGATTCTCCAGTTGACTGAGCTTCTTCGCCAAGCCCAGCGCCAGCTCGCCTGTCCCGACAATCAGGGTCTTGTGCTCACTTTTACGCGAACGCTGATAGAACTTCGAAAACGCATGCAGCGGCGCATACAGCAGCGCCTGACCAAGGAAGCCGTACACCGCCCAGCTGAGAATCACCTGCCGCGAAAACAGCTCATCGGCCTGGCAGACAAACGCAATGCACGCCAGCGCCGCCATGGTCATCGACCAACCCATGAACAGCCGACCGAGACCGGTCAGATAGTTATCGCGTTTGCGGTAAACACCGCTAAACGTATAAGCCGGCACCGAGGCCAATACTGCCAGTGTTGCGCACATACGGTAGTAGAACGCGACGGTCCCGGTGTGCTGTTCCGCGAGGATGAACAGCAGCGTTACAACAAAGCCTTGTGCCAGCGCCCATTGGCCCCAAAAGGTCAGTCCCTTGAGGCCCGTGCTTCGATTGATACTAAGAGAAAGTTCCATACGATATCCCCAAAAGACGTCCATTCAGGTTTCAACAGTTGAAAGCCGAGTTGTCAGGCAGACGGATTGTTTTTGTTGTTGTAAGTGTCCGGAGGTAACAACATCGAGAGGTCGAACTGTCGTCAGTCAATAGACTAAGTTATTGCCTGAAATGGTGTCTGACGAGTTCTAACAAGATGGCACAATGCCAACTTTCTAATAATTAAATAGAACAGTGTTAGAAAAGGTCGTAGAGCAGGGGGTGAATAAATGATGTTGATTTTGTTACTGTTGAAAGGGTCGAGGCAGGGAGTTTGAATCTGATCAGGGAGGGTGTAACCAAACAGAGTGCTCTTGTTGTTTTTGTAATCGCACTTTTTCTGTTTGTGGTGTTCGCAGGTATCGACCGTGGTTACGCAACGATTTCCTGGATCAGGCAATAACCGCGATTGCGCACGGCACGAAACAGCCGCTCACCATTACTGGCGCTCTTGAATTTGTCCTGCAGGCGACTCAAGCACATTTCCAGGCCGCGATATTGTTCCGGCTCTCGACCGATGCTCAGGATCAGTTCATCGCGGCTGACAACCCGCTCTTCATGATTGAGCATTTTCCTGACCAATGCTGTTTCCAGGCCGGTAAGACTGATCTCGACGTCGTCTTTAACCAATGCGCCTTGAACATTGTCGAGGTGCCACGTCTCGCTGCAAGGCATATCACCTTCAACAACCGGTGGCCTGTTGCTGCTATCGCTGGCACTGACCGGAATGCTCTGGAAAGGGTTGGCTGATTGTGCGGCCAGCCATTCGGATTCAAGCGTGGCCAATATTCGCTGAGTATCATGTTCGATACTGCGCGCGACGTTCTTTCGACTGACGCTTGGATAGGTGAACTCCATCACCATTGGCGCCGAAGAGGGCGAAGCAACGCCTTCAACAAACATCTGCGCCTGGGACGTGCCAAACGAATTGAAACGCTCACTGGACAAGATGCTCTCCAGTTCGCGTTGAGAAGTTGTACTGTGAGTCACGACGACAAAATATTTTCTGGGGAGGGTTGTACTAGTTTCCATGTCTCTCTCCTTAACTGCGTACCAAAATTGGCTAAAAGGTAAATCGGCAGGCGAGCAATGACTTCCTTGGAAGTAATCGACAGGCAGGGTCTGGGCCCGAAAATGGCCCTCGATAAGTTCCACTCGATCTGCTGCTATGTTGTTAAGTTTATTGTTATGGTGTCGCGCTCATTCAATCGCTTTTTTATAGACAGGCTTGAAGTACAACGAGAGCTATATGGTTGCATCAGACGATCCTTCGTTCGTATGCAAAAGGGTGGCTGCCCTTGAGTCAGGCAGTCGATATCAGACCCCGCAGCAGGCGATAGCCATAGCCGCGAATGCTCTGAATCGCGTTTGTACCATACATGTCCTTGATTTTTCCACGCAAGCGGCTGATCGATTTCTCCAGCGCGCGAGGGTCGTAGAAATGGGTGTTGAGGCCCATGATGCCAGCGATTTCATCATGGCTCAGAATGTGATTACGGGTCTGCGCAAACGCTTCCAGGATCTTCATCTCGGCAAACGAGATGTCGAGTTTCTGGCCGTTGTCCATCAAACAGATGCGTGTCGGGTCGAGCGTGAGATTGATCTCGCGCTGCCATTCTTCACTGCTGAAGAATTCGGCCAGCAAGTCAGCGCCATCATCGGAAAGGGTATTGAGCTTGATACAAACATCCGCGCCGGCCAGATAGTATTTGATCTTGTTGACGGCGCCGCGACCGGTGATGACCGCGCAAATGATCGGTTTCAAATTATCGGCTCGCAGGTTTTCCACCAACGCGAGGTTTTCCTCAAGAGCCTGCGGGCTATCGATGACGAGGAAGATGGCACGGTATGAACTGCAATATTCATTTTGCTGATATGAACTAAGGTAGTCGTTGACCTCTAGTGGCATATCGGTGCGCACATGCTGGGCTACCAGCGCTCTAAAATGTTCAGCCACGCCACGGGTGCGACCCAGAGTGAGAACTCCGGGTTCGGCATTTGTGGGGCGCGGGCTTCTAGGCGCTAAGTTCCCTGAGAGCATCATGCATTGACTCGAATTAGTGCTGACATCGGGATGTTAAAGCACCGGTTCTCATCTGTGACTGACAATTGGTAACATTTACGCGGATTTTAGACGTGTCTCCCGAGTTTTCTAACAATAAATAAGCTTTTCAAGCTTTTAGTTGATTTTCTCGGGGTGGTGAACTAGTGCTTAGATGGTGGCGTTATGCAATGGTGCCACTATTTTGAGTCTATTGCGATGGCTTTGTTTATGTCCTTTTGCCATTGTATGGCCATCTCGGAATAATGTGATATTGATCACACTTTGTCGGCGGGGCAAGTTTTTTTCTATCTGAAGCCTAAATATTTTCCGTTTAGTTCGTCGGCCGACGATTACTAACATGGCTTGAGTGTGGCAATTCATAAGAACTATTCTTCAAGATCAAAAGATCGCAGCCTGCGGCAGCTCCTACATTTGCAATACGTTCCCCTGTAGGAGCTGCCGAAGGCTGCGATCTTTTGATCTCCAACTAAACCAATTGTGTAACTTCAGATACTCAACCCCTGAGTGTTATTAGCCGGTCGCTCACCCAGAGCGCTCTGACGGAGGATTAATGGATTTCTGGACCCTTTTCCAGGTGTTGATATTAGGCGCAGTAGAAGGCCTGACCGAGTTCTTGCCGATCTCCAGTACTGGCCACCAGATCATCGTCGCCGACTTGCTCGAATTCGGCGGCGAACGCGCCATGGCGTTCAACATCATTATCCAACTGGGTGCCATTCTTGCCGTCGTCTGGGAGTTCCGCCCGAAGATCATCAACATCGTCAAAGGCCTGCCCACCGAGCGCAATGCGCAGCGCTTCACCCTCAACTTGCTGATCGCCTTTCTGCCCGCCGTGGTCTTGGGCGTGTTGTTCGCGGACACCATCCACGAATACCTGTTTAACCCGATCACCGTCGCCGTGGCCTTGGTGGTTGGCGGCATCATCATGCTGTGGGCCGAACAGCGCAATCATGTGATCAGCGTCGATCACGTCGACGACATGCGCTGGTCTGACGCGCTGAAAATCGGTTTCGTACAATGCCTGGCGATGATTCCTGGCACCTCGCGCTCCGGTTCGACCATCATCGGCGGCTTGCTCTTCGGTCTGTCACGCAAGGCCGCCACCGAGTTCTCGTTCTTTCTCGCCATGCCAACGATGGTCGGCGCCGCCGTCTACTCCGGCTATAAATACCGCGACCTGTTCCAGCCCAACGACCTGCCAGTCTTCGCCCTCGGCTTCGTCACCGCGTTCATCTTCGCGATGATTGCCGTGCGCGGTTTGCTCAAGTTTATTGCCAACCACAGCTACGCCGCGTTCGCCTGGTATCGGATCGCGTTTGGTTTGTTGATTCTGGCAACGTGGGTGTTTGGTTGGGTCAACTGGACCGCAGCAGCGGCCGCCTGATCACTGAGCGCTGATCAACGCCGCAACGGCGAGATCGTTTAACGCCGAATCCGGCGACTCCTGGCGATAGCGCTGCAAGGCCGACGTGAAATACGCGGCCTGCAGCATGCCGTCGCTGGCCAGATAAAGCCGCGCGTCCTCCTGCTCTTCAGCGGAGTAAACACGTTTAAAGCTTTCCGTGGTGTTATTGGTCGCCGAGAAGGGTGTCAGTAACAGCACCATGATCGACAGCCCGGAAAACTGCGTCACCTCCCATGGCGTCTCGGTGCGGCCCATACAAAAGCCATCGCAGTGCGCATAAGCATTGGAGGTAACACTAAACAAAGCGAGAAAGGTGTAACGCTTGAAACCGGAAAAGTTAAACGCGGGCATACCCAAAAGACATCCTGTCTGCAAAACAAAACTGCGGGCAACGCTCATGCGTCACCCGCACACTCAAAACTTCAATCAACGACCTTCAAGCAACTCAGCCGCCTGATCCAGCAACGCCAGCGGATCCTTGGCCTTGTGGATATCCACCGATAACAATTGACGGAATTTTCGCGCCCCCGGGAACCCCGTGCCCAGGCCCAGCACATGCCGCGTGATGTGATGCATCGCCCCACCGGCCAGCAAATGCTCGGCTATATAAGGACGCAACTGCGCCAGCGCCTCAGCCCGACTGATCACCGGCGCCGAACTGCCGAACAACTGCTGATCCACCTCCGCCAGCACATACGGATTGTGATAAGCCTCACGCCCCAACATCACCCCGTCGAAAGTCTGCAAGTGCTCATGGCAAGCCTCCATCGTCTTGATCCCGCCATTCAGCACAATCTCCAACGCCGGAAAATCCACCTTCAGCTGCGCCGCCACGTCATAGCGCAACGGCGGAATGTCCCGATTCTCCTTCGGCGACAACCCCTCCAGAATCGCAATCCGCGCATGCACGGTGAAACTGGTGCACCCGGCATCGCGGACTGTGCCGACGAAATCACACAGCTCCGCGTAACTGTCCCGACCGTTGATGCCGATGCGATGCTTTACCGTGACAGGAATCGACACCGCGTCGCGCATTGCCTTTACACAATCCGCCACGAGTTGTGGGTGACCCATGAGGCAGGCGCCGATCATGTTGTTCTGCACACGATCGCTTGGGCAGCCCACGTTGAGGTTTACCTCGTCGTAACCGTGCTCCTGGGCCATGCGGGCGCAGGCGGCCAGATCCAACGGAACGCTACCGCCGAGCTGCAACGCGAGAGGGTGCTCGGCTTCGTTGTGACGGAGGAAGCGTTCGTGATCGCCGTTTAGGAGCGCACCGGTGGTGACCATTTCGGTGTAGAGCAGAGCGTTCTTCGACAGGAGGCGTAGGAAGAAACGGCAATGGCGGTCAGTCCAATCCATCATTGGGGCTACACTAAATTTACGATTCATAAAGCCTTGTATTTAAAGGTCTCCAGCATATTTTAGTGCTATCCTGCGTGTACATTTCAGGGCCAAAATGACGGTTTTGGTACACCTGGGGTACACGCCGTGTGCAAAAAGGTATGCATCGGGGTACGGGTTAATGAACATTGAGTGAACACAAGTATGGCTTCGATACACCAGCTCCCCAGTGGCAAATGGCGCGCCCTCATTCGGAAAAAGGGCATCACCCCGATCAGCGCAACGTTCGTGACCGAAAAGCTTGCGAAGACATTCGCGAAGGAGAAGGAGCGTCAGCTTGAAGAGATCAAGGCTACAGGCAGGACGGCGGCCCCCAAGGGTTCAACTGTCGCTCATTATATCGATGACTACCTCGATTACATACAGCGTGGGCGAACCCTTCAGCGGAGCGCGCTGTTTATCTACAAGGCGTTGAAGAAAAGATTTGGCAAAATCGGCATCGAACGGCTTTCGAAGAGCCACCTGGATTCGTTCATCAATGATCGGAAAAAGGAGGGCGTACAGGGCCAGACTATCGCCGGTGATCTCTCCCTGCTGTCATCTGTCCTTCGCTATTGCTATGACAGTAAGCACCTAGATGTAGATCCCGACCTTGCAGACAAAGCTCGGAAAAGCCTCAAGACCAATCACAAAATGAGGATCAAAAGCCGAGAGGTTGAATGCTTGCCGACTCAGTCAGAAGTTGACGCCATTATTGCGGCCTACGCCAACAAAAAGCGCCAAAAGATCGACATGCCCAAGGTCATCAAATTCGGACTTTACACCTCCATGCGACAGTCGGAAATCTGTGGGATCAGAATTGAAGATTTAGACAGGGAAAATAAAACTGTCATCATTCGTGACCGTAAGCATCCGAGTGACAAAGAGGGTAACGATGAGACAGTTGCATTGCTTCCATCTGCCTGGCAGATAGTCGAAACGGTCATTGGGAGTCGCCAGTCAGGCTGCATTTTTCCCTACAATCCCAAGTCTGTGTCCACCGCGTTCACTCGTGCAAGGGCAGTTGCGGGAGTAACACGTCCGGTTCGATTCCACGACCTAAGGCATAAAGCAATTACCGACTTCTTTGGCCTTGGCCTTAACGTACCCCAGGTCGCTTCAATGAGTGGCCATCGCGACTGGCAAACACTGAAGCGCTATACACACGTCAAAGCGACTGATGTTCATGCAGCTTACAATGCTCTAAATCTCAAACAGGGAGATTTGAAAAATGTCGACAGCCAGCTCGCTCTGATCTTGCAGAAGCTCGGTGATATGAATGGCGCCCCGGCATAAAAAACAAGGGGGCCATCTGGCCCCCTTTTTTTTAAATGCAGCGCCTGATAAAGTCGTCAGAATCTGTTTCCATCAAACTACCAATGAACTCCATCACAGCGTTTTTTGGATATAAGTAAGCAGAGCCGAAGCGTATAGGTTTCGGGCCTTTGCCGTGTTTTCTCCAGTAAGCAAGGGTCTCAAGAGTTACCTTGGCAAGCTCGCTGATGTCCTCGGCGGTGTAGCAGTTGATCTCGTCTGCCATTTTGCTTCTCAAGTTGCTGGCGTCAATCATTAGATGCAGGCTTTTTCTGAGTGCTGCCGAAATCATTAACCCTAGTAATCAGGACAGTTCTTTTTCTCTCATTAGCACTGCAGAGGTGATTTTTGTCATCAGTATGTGCTTGCTCAATAAAGTTCCTGCACAAGTCTTCCAGGCGTAGTTTTGAACAAATTAAGATTTGCGCGGTTTCTTTTTCAACGACATGGCCTGTGCCCTGAGCGATTTTTTTTTGCATATCAACATCTCGGAAGTGCTCGCCATCATGACCGTCAGCACCCCCATTTTTTCTGAAGCCCGGTGTCGTACCTGCGGCCTGTCAATACATGAGAAATGTTTTTTGTCTGGGCGTCAAGGAGCACTCCGTATTATTTAAACGGTATGCCTAGGGCATACTCTTAACTATGAGGATGTTGAAATCTATACTGAGATAATAGAGATCTAGTCGTTGATGGTAAAGTTGTCATCGGCAAAGTTTTTTTGGGTTGGGCGGCATGTCCGTAGTAACTGCGCGTAGGGGCGCAGTCTTAGAATGTAAGTTGCAAAGTAAAAAATGAGCATTGCCACTATAAAACAAAGTTTGCAGCTTACGGCTAATCACTTTGCTACCTTGGGTTAATTATATAACCAAGAGTCAATTTTATGTGGCTTAGTGGTGGCTAGGTGAGGTTTTACATATGTAACGTGTTCGCAAATATAGGTTGATTCGGGAATTCTATCTAACCATCCATCCGGCGTTGCTGAGAGAAACCTCGAGCCACTGAGGCGGTGTTTATTTATCAACGGCGACTCAGCGGTGTGCTGTATATCGCAGAGAAAATTTCTAGTCCTTGATGCTGGGGATAGTTACGAAGGCTCGGGGCGAAATTATGCCTCTTGCTGATTCGCTGGATTTTTCGATTTTCGATCACGCAGAGCCTCGGATTTACCAAAAAAAGTAAGTGAAAAGCTTAGCTTTGGATGCCAAAAAGGAGCCGGGGCCTTCGGCCCCAAATGGGCGAGTAGTTATGAGGGGGCGGAGGCGCAACCCTAAACGATGTCATTTTGTTGAAAATGAGCTCAAGAATCCTATAGATCGAAGGATCAGATTTGAAAAGCAACCAGCAAACACGACAGTTTTTAGAACATGAAACTGGGGAGGCCCAGGCAATGCTGCTTTTCTTTTGAGTTCAAAATATAGATCTCCGGTTTTGAAAAACGAATTCAAGGGCAGAGATCTCATGATGTCGAAAAAAAGACATTAATGTCGCATTTATGTAAATATTGAATCAAGATCTGGCACCATCGCTTATGAGGTTCGCGTGCGCAGGGGGGCTGTGGATTAGGCCGGAAATAAGGTTATCCAGTGATCGAAGCCATTTGGCTGCAAACCGATCTTTCCGCTTGGCCTCGAGTTGTCGTGTAGGCCAAGCTCAATCTCAACGCACCGCCCCCTTTGAGAGCACCTGCGTCAATCCAGCATTGTCCTCTAACAATCAGCTCTAGATTCGGTAGCGTTAATCCTCTTCCAATATCGATGCACAGTCGATAAAGCTAGCCCCGTCTCCCGCGCAATTTGCGATTGATTCATTCCAGCAGTCTTAAGCTCGCGAACGACGCTTTCGCTTCCCTTGTTCTGAGGCTTTCCAGGCTTACGGGGGGCAACCGCTCCATCAGTGAGCTGTTCAGCGAGAATTCCAAGACCTCCTTCTTTCTCAAACGCTTGCAGCTGCTTTAAAGCAGCATCAATGAGGACAGGGTAGGGGGTGTCCTGCTGTTGGGACATACAAAGAGCTAGGAGGGCCAGAGGGTTTATTCGAAGGCCCTCAGCAAGGCTCTCGAACTTCTCAAGAGTAATACTTGTTTCGCCTCGCTCGAGGGCGCTGAGTTTGGATTTCGCGGAGGCGTCAGAAAGGTCTTCGTGCCGAAGTTGACGCTGCTTACGCAGTGCTCGGATGGCGCCCGCGAGTGCGATTCTAAGCTGCATGGCTCACTCAAAAGTCAGGATATAGCCACACAGGAGGGTTTCCGTTAAATACCAGAATGAGGTAGTATTGCGCATACTGCGGTCAGGACGGCCCATTGCGAAGCTTCCGTAAGCTCGTTTTGGCAATTTATGGGAATTAGATGAGAGCGTTTCGCTGGGCATGAAGACCGGCGCGCGGACTTTCCAGCAAGCCTCTGCTGAGCAGGCGTATTACTCGTAAAATATTTCGGAGGCTGTACATGGTTGGAGTGATCGATACAGGGCTTTTCGGAGACCCTGGAGCCTCTTTAGCTGGCTCAGAAGTTAGCCTCCAAGACGCGATGTCTGCAGCCAGAAAGCGCTACAAGTGGATGCCCCTGTGCGCCGTAGAAGAATGGACAATCCTAGACGCCATCGTCACCGACGACGAGCGAGCCAAAGTTGCCGCCGCAGGCTGCCAACCAATCTTCATGTTTGCCCACAAAGTTGTGGACGACGAGCAGAGGCGTTTCGAGCCAGGCCACTGGGTGCGCTCAAGCATGGGCACCGCTTTCAAGGAAGGCTACCTATTCGAAACACGCAACACGGTCTACGTCTTGCTCGGCCCAGGCCATCGTAAGTCTGCTTCTATCGAAGCGATATTTTCCCTTTTCTGATTACCACCGGTTCTGCTGGGCAACTGACGTGCTCCAGCAGTTTGAGGCGACACATGTTCAGAACCTTAGACAACGACCTGATAGGCGTCCCAGGAATGTTCGGGGAGGGGGTGTCCCAATGGCGTGGAGTCTCAAGGCTGCTCCGAACGCCTTGGTATCACTTAACCCTTAGCGTCGAAAACGAGGGTCGTTTCAGCGAGTGCGCGATGATGATTGACGACACCCACCAGCTTCAAAAAATGTTGGTAAGCCAGGGGGCGGATTTAGCTATTACCGAGATTATGGCTGTGACGCCATCTTGGATGAATAAGTCCGGGGGCTGGCAGATGGAGCGGTTAACCAAAGTATCCGTTGGTGAGGACAGGTCTGGTTCTGAGGTTTGCTTGCTGGAAGTGGCTAAGGGGGCGGTGTATCACACCTCACACAAGCGAGACTTCAAGATTGAAGCGCTAGCCAATCTGAGGCCCGTCTTTCTCTCAAGCATGATTCGATCTGCCTGAAATTTACCAGTAATCCCTCACGGTACCAGCGCGCCTGGTTGCGTGTGCAATTCTTGATAACTCCATACAGACCGCAACCGGAGCCCAAAAATGCTGGACACCCTAGATGTGAACTTTCACGGCAAACGACATACAGATTTTGATCTGAAGCGAATTATAAGGGCTCAAGAGCAAGGCTTCGACATACCGGTCACTGCGTATCTTTGCGGAGTATCTATCAGGGCGCGCGCAGGCATCGGTTTGGTGTTTGGCCACAAGCGCAAAGATCAGTATGGGCGGTATGGAGATGGTCACCTGATCCGTACTTCTGACGTGTTGAAAGTCGAGCGCGAAGGGCGATTTTGGGTGATGACGACTGTGAATTCGCGGTACGTGCTCGCGACGTTTCAACGCGTCAATGGACGTGCGAGCCTTCGTCAGTTTCTGCAGTTATCTAGGAGGCAGCACCATCTATCCCCGCAGGTACTGCAGTAGGTGTGTGGCGTTACCCTGGACGATACACGTCCTGATCAACCTTGGTGGAGAGGTGCGAATGCGGGCGCTATGGGTGACCGAATTCGCCATCGACTCCCCTTTGTATAAAGGTTTAACGTTTTGAAGCCACAGCCTCGTCACGCCTTCTTTCTATTTCCTGTTCCCACTCCCATTCCCAGCGGAGTTGCTCATCTCGATCACTAGAATAATCTGGCGCAATGTCACCAAATTTAACTACGTCCATTTCACCCTCCACTTCAATCTCATTCGGGATAAGAGCATTGCCTAGCTCTTTCCAATCACCCTTGAAGTGGATGAGCACTTCTGTCTCGTAGCTTTCGTTTCTTTCTTCAACGGCGCCACCTAATGGTACATAATCTTTATCAATTGAGTCGTACTGCGAAAACGAAAAAGTGGTCATTACTTTTGTGTTGACTAGCGCTGTAAGACTGAGCACCACAAGATCGTCCTCAATCAAGACGATTCGGATCTTAGGTTTGTTATCTTCTCCTTGGGCGAATTTATGACCAAGGTATTCGATCTGAACGTCGTCGCTCTCGAAGTAGAATAGAGAGTTCGCTTCGATATCGGGTGTTTGTTCACTAACTTGCTCCGATATTGCATTTTTTATGCCTTGGAATAGTTTGCTGTCTCTGTCGAGTAGCCCATCCGCTTGGAGCATTTCTATGAGGCTCTTTACCTTCGTATGAGGTTGGAATAACGCCAGCGCATCCGGGAGGTCTTCAACAACGTGTAGGTATGAAGAACTGTTCGCAAACGCATGCCAACCTTTATCCTTGCTGACTAATACAGTTCTTCTGTCATTCCCTACTGCCCACGATTCGAGAGTAAGCAAGGCGATGGCATCCGGAAACTCGTGCTTTTTTTCATTTGAGGTTTCAAAGGGAGCTTCAGTAGAGAAATACATGCGCATCAAGTCGCTTATGTTTACGCAAGAACTAGCAATGACATGGCCATTAATTCGTTTGTAGAACGTTTTGAGCTTTTCTTCTGCCATCAGGATTGGGTTTATATCGCAGAGATGAGAAGCGCCAAATTCTGATGTCTTGATGTCTTCGCTATATTTGGAAAGCGTTCTGAGATTGCCTTTGGCCGCTCTCAGCGCCTCAGCGATCTCTGCAGAAAGATGTTGCACACCTTCGGAATGTATAACGTCTGGTTGAACTATCTGGACGGGGCTGCCTTGGAATTGTTCAAGCTGCTTCAGAATACCTCCGTCGAAGTTATAACGCTGGCCGCGAAGTATATTGCTATCGATGGATAATGCAGCGAAATCTAAATAGGGCTCTGCCGGTGGCATGTGCATCTCCTTCGCTTCGGTGCGTTCGTGAATTACTTCTGTTGGAAGTAGAGTAGCTCATATTTCGCGATTGGCTTGAGGTTACGTGGGTCGCAATCCGATACGTTTTTCCACCGAGCGCGATGGCCAAAAAGCAGATTCGAATGGTGGATTATCTAGTTTCCAAAATCCGCCGAAGACTCATTTGGCATGGTAATTAGGGGCAGCTTGGCGAGGTAGTGATGAGCGGTAGGTCAAGGCAAAATGAGACTGTCCATCCGGCGTAGGACTTTCCCTTTGACGACGGCATTGATGTGCAAGCGTCCTAAATGCTTATCAGCGCGACTCTATCCTGCGATACTGTTAAGATGCTATTTTAAACTATTTGCAATCTTTTATAAGTCGATTACCACGCATAAGTAGAGGCTATAGTGGATTCCAGAATTATAGATATTATTGAATGGAACAGTGGTTGGAGAACAACCGGTACAAATATTGAGGAGTTTTTTGCTCGTGCAGCTCTTAGCGAAAGTGCAGATAAGCCTGGGCTTATTACTCTTATTAAAAATGACCCTTCTCTAGCAGTTATTCTTTCAGGATGGCAGGTGATCGGTCTGTCTCGACATAGGGTGACACCTGAACTGTTTGCGTCATGGATTTACAAAAAAGGTATCGATAGATGTGACTTCGAGCGAGAGCTGATGGAGTACATCGAAAATGATAAGTTTTCAGCCTATGGGGTGGTACTTCTAGCGGGTTTGGAAGTGGACGAACCTATCGAGCTTGGGAAATTCGGTAGGCTTACGAATATCTATCAGCTTCCTAATAAAAAACTTCAGTTGGCACTGACTGACTCAACGGATGAGCATGCTTTATTTCCACAGTATTCGGCGGCATTAGTTATACCCATGTCTCATCCGACTTTGATTGGGCAGCCTTCTCACGGCGGATTGCCCACAGCTGTTTCTGATATCATGAAAGACCTTGATGATGTCATTAATTGTCTCATGTTGTGCAGTGAGAACTCCTTGGCTGTGCAGAAAGTAGCGTCATCGATAATTCCAGCCGACGATGTCCCGGCTTTTGGGCCAGCCGAATGGATACATCATTCCTTCCATGTTCGAAACGCGCCAATACAGCTGGCTACTTGCGCGATAGTAGTATTACTTGAGCAGTTGGAAAATCTCTGTCGGCTGAGTGATAAACACCGTGAACACGTCCGGTTGCCAATAAAAAAATTGAATGAATATTATAGCTGTAGCGACCTTTCAGATTCCGCTGTTTATCTACGTACTTCCTTAGAAAGTTTGTTTTTAGATAACGATAGTGGAGAGTTGTCGCACCGGCTTTCAATCCGCGCAGCTATTACCATGGGAGGCTCGGTTCCTCAACGGTTGGAAACATACAGAATGATTAAAAAGGCTTATGAGTATGGGTCGAAGGCAGTACATAGAGGACGATTAGTAGAGAAGCGTAACGAGGAGGTGAGGCGAACTTTAGACTATGGAGCATCTGTTGCTAAGCGAGCTATAAGAAAGTTTCTTGCCAACCCCATTGATGATTGGATTACCGTCGAGCTAGGCGGAGATTTTCCCTCAATTGTATAGAGTGCGGATGAATGTGATGGATGCGTCGTTGTAAGATATGACGCTTACGTACTCTTTTGACGTAGGTTTCCATCGCTGCCGGATGTAATGTGAGCCATCGCGCTCACTCGACCTTTTGTTCCTGCTATCTTGCTTTGACCGTCCATAGCTCAGCTACCTTGGTCGTATAGCTCTGGCTCATCAACTCGCGGCGCATCGCCCAACTAGGTGCGACAGGCACACTAGCCACCCTGAGAACCCCTTTTCCCCAGCGGCCATTAATCTCATCCAGAACGCTCATGACCTTGTCCGCCATCACAGGCTGGGAATGCGCGAACAGATCATCGGTGAACTCGCCAGGTTGGCGGAGATCCATCAGCAGAACCTCCGCTTTGCTGTATTTGAAGTCTGGTCGGAATAGACGATTGACGGCTTCGGTTGCAGCCTTTGTCATGAGTCGCACGTCGTTTGTTGGATACGGGAGTTCGACCAGTGCGCCGCTCGCGTACTTCGCTTCTTGGGGATTGAACATGCCTGTCCTGATACTCACGCGGATCTTCTTGCACAGCGAGTTTTGCGCTCTGAGCTTTTCCGCCGCACGCTGGGTGTAGGTCGCGACGGCTTCTTTGATCGGCTCGATTTGCGTGAGTCGCGTACCGAACATCCTGCTACAGCAAATCTCTTGCTTGGGTGGGTCAGCCTCACCTAATTGGAGACATGGTGTGCCGGCCAGCTCGCGAGCCGTCTTTTCGATGACTACGCTGAATTTCTGGCGAAGCATCCACGGATCCGCCTTCGCTAAATCCATCGCAGTCTTGATTCCCATTGATTCGAAATGTGCCCTCATCCGCTTGCCGACGCCCCATACCTCTCCGACATCGGTATTGCGTAGCGTCCAGTCGCGCTTGAACGGATCGCAGAGATTCACGACACCGCCCGTTGCATCCAACAGCCGCTTCGCGGTGTGATTCGCAAGCTTGGCCAGAGTCTTGGTATGGGCAATGCCTACACCAACCGGAATTCCTGTGCGTTTGAAAAGCGTCGAGCGGATGTGTCTGCCGAACGCTGACAAGTCGCCAGGGACACCGGTCAAATCGGCAAATGCTTCGTCAATGCTGTAAACCTCTAAAGCCGGCACCATTGATTCGATGATCGTCATGACGCGTTCGCTCATGTCGCCGTACAGAGCGTAATTACTGCTGAAAGCCACGATTCCATGCCGGCGAAGGTGATCTTTGATTTGAAAGTACGGCTGGCCCATTTTCACGAAAGGCTTGGCGTCGTAGCTTCGCGCAATCACACAACCGTCGTTGTTGGACAGCACCACGATAGGTGTCTTTGCCAGGTCGGGTCTGAACACTCGCTCGCAGCTCGCATAGAAGCTGTTGCAGTCAATTAGGGCGAAAACGGGCTCAGGTGTTGTCATGATCGCGCACGCTGTATTTCACCACACCCCAGATCACCAGCTCATCGCCCTCCATGACATGCCTTGCCGGATATTTTGGGTTCTCGGATAAAAGCATCACGGCGTTCTCTCGCAGAAGCAGGCGCTTGCAGAATGGCTCCGAGTTCAGCGCGGCGATGACGATATCGCCACTGACCGCATCGATGCTTCGATCAACAACCACCAGATCCCCTGAAAAGATTCCGGCGCCCTGCATGCTATCTCCGTCAATCCTCACCAAGTACACGTGCGGCGCGCGGATATCGAATAGCTCATCGAGGGAAATGTGTTTTTCGATGTGATCAGCCGCAGGGGAGGGGAAGCCCGCCGGCACCCTGGATGAATATAAGGGCAGCCTCCTGCCGCCAGACGCGAGAGGGCCGAGGATGGTGATGCTCATGATGCAAGCCTTTTTGAGATTAACTGTACATGCATACAGTTAACGATTTGGTTCGCTTGCGGTCAATCTCATAGGTACGACAATTCGACGGGTGACACCATGTGCGGACGCTACTCGATCTACGAATCGATGGATCACTACCTCAAGGAGCTTGCGCCAAAGCAGCTGGTGATCAATGGCTATGACCTTTGGCCCGTCGACCGGTACAACGTTGCGCCGTCGACGCGAGTGGAAATCTTCCGGCCAGTGGGAGAGGGCTTGAGTGTCGATAAGGTTAAATGGGGATGGGCGCCGTTCTGGGCGAAGGGAAAGCGGCCTGACCCAATAAACGCTAGGGTCGAGACCGTCATGACCGGGAAGTTTTTCAATCAGCTCTGGCCAAATGGACGCGTACTCGCGCCGGCGAACGGTTGGTTTGAATGGGTTAAAGACCCCGATGATGCAAAGAAAAAGCAGCCCTATTTCATTACGTTGAAAGAGCAGATTCCGATGCTCTTCGCCGGCTTGGCTGAAGTACACGAAGGCCTGGAACCGGATGATAGAGACGGCTTCGTCATCATCACCGCCGCGAGCGATGAGGGTATGGTCGATATCCATGACCGCAAGCCCTTGGTCTTGGCACCTGAGCACGCCCGCGAATGGATAGATCCCGACACCTCATCGGAACGAGCGCGGGAACTGGCAATGGAGCACTGCAGGCCTGCTACGGATTTTCATTGGTACAAGGTTGGCAAGGATGTAGGCAACGTTCGAAACGAAGGCCCGCATTTGATTCAGCCCCTCTCACTGGTCGAAGACGTGGATGACTGATTTCAGCCGCAGTCTAAGAGCCGGCGTATCGGCAGCTGCACGCCAGTGAACTGAAGTATTGGCATGAGGAGGGAATAAGGTTTTTCCATGCGCGGCCATCTGAATGTAAAGCAGCCGGATTATTCATGGAATTCCCGTCGTCCATTCGTACTTGCCGGCTCCAACCGTTGATTGTCCTACCTCAATCCGGGACGTATTTCACCACCATCTAGCCGTGTGACCTGCCGACATTTGGAACGACCTCCTGTGCCCGTAAGTCTACCTGTATCTGCTTATTGGTAAGGTACACAGCAATGGATAAGACAATCACAGTCGATCAACTGGCTACCACCGACCTAAGATCAATCAACGAGATATGGCTCGGCGAGACTCATACCCAGCTGTGCCTATGGCGTGGCGAACAGGTCTTCACCCACGAGATGATGAGTGAGGGCACCCACGATCAGAACGTCCGACGCCTTTGCTTGCAGTTGGTCAACCCTGACGATCAAGCCGCAGTTGCCAGCGTTGAGTTGATCGTGCGCGAACAGCTAAAAAAGATGGGGAAGAAGGGCGAGTTTTATCCCGCTGAAGAGGCGGACACTCATCAATAAAAAGGGAGTATCGGCCATTCATGGGGAATCAGTCCAAAGCCTGTTGTCGCCTGGAACGCGGTTGCTGTCACGTTATGTTCGGCTCACGACGGTGGTGCTACTGAGCCGGGTCGCCAGATCTGATTGACTTACCTCGTTGGCGAGCCGCTGTGCGCGGGCAGGCTGTCGTGAACCGAGCTCCCGCGTCCCGCCGTATCTCGGCCCTGCGGGCGTCCATCCTTCACGCCTTTTGCTGTGTCAGCCTGCGCGCTCCGCTTGCGTCGGTTACGACGTACTGTATTTAAGCTGGATTGTCGCTGTTTTATCCGCTGTTACTCAATCTAGTGTAGGGATCAAAAAGGGCATCAGATATTCAGAGTGTTCGCACTCACTGGTATCTGATGAATATCTAAGAAAACCGCCAGCCCGCGCTACGCAATCACCACATTTCAGCGTGGTAATAAGCCTGCCAGCCTCCGGCAATTATGTGGTAGTCCAGAAGTCAGCTTCACCTGTCCCCGTACTTACTGCGACAGTGGTGCGGCCCACAACGTCTCTGATTCTTCGGTAATGTCAGGGAGGGAAACAAATGCGACGCTTTTTACTGCATATCCTCAGCCCTAGCCCAGGAACTCTGGAAACTGGGCCCATCGGATATCGGCGGTTGCAAGGGGCGACCAATTTGGATCGTCACTGGGATAGGAAAATCTACTCCCACCATGGCGACTTCACCCTGCTTTAGATTGGGCAGAAAGGCAGCTGCTGATCGATCAATCTCGCCGCAGGCACGCTCGACCACCTCTCGATCACGATCATTGGTTAATCGATGAACGAGCAATGTCCCCATCTGGCTCAACACGCCTTCGGTTATGTCACGAGGGCGCTGAGTTGCTAAGCAGAGATTCAGACCGTATTTCCGCCCCTCTTTAGCAATCAACTCGAAGGCGTCCAGATTCTGAACATCATCTTCACTGCCAATGGTTTTACCCAGGAAATTATGCGCTTCATCGAGAATGGTGATTAGGGGTTTTGATCGAAATGCTTCAGCTCTAGCGCGTTGCAAGAGCAACCGGCCAATAACATTGGCAATCACTTCACGAGCGTTGAATTCATACCCCACTGCGCTCAGGCAGATTCGGAATAGAGTTTTGTCACTGGCGAGAAAAGTTTCCAACTGTTCTACGAGGCTGCTGATTTCGGGCGGAGGGCTGAATACACTGCTTAACGACGGAGACTCCATAACACTCATGATGCGAGTCATTAAGGATGAACAGTGAGAGATCTCATTGTTTGCTGAGCCGAATCTCTCCGGATCAGTGAAGGATGTGGGGTAACAACATTCCTGAATCAGCTGGCGGACGAGGAGTTTCGGATCGAAAGGCTGGTTTGGATTGCCCACCAAGTTTGCATTGTTACCCCTGTTCATGGCCTGTCGAAATGTCACCCGAGACTGGTCAACTTTCCACACAATTCGATCAGTAAAAAGATCTGGTGCGAGATTTACGAGTCGTAAACTCTTAATGGCCTCTCTGAGCTTCGGCCCTTGAGTCTTCCCGGACGGTTGGAAGAGCGCAATGAAATCAGTTTCGGTGAAGCTGGTTGGAGGGATCGCGACTTCCAGCGAATCCGGAGCACGGTAGATTGGACTACCTAGATGGCAGTGGAGTGCGTCTGGGCCTACAAGAGAGCGATATTCACCAGTTGCATCAATAAGAACCACTTTGGCAGCGAAACGCCGGCACTCTTCAATCAGCTTTGAGGTCGTCCAGCTTTTTCCTCCGCCCGTTGATCCCAATATTGCACAGTGCCTACCAAAGATTTTCTCCGGGGTGACTGCGATTGGGAAACCACCGTCACCTGACACGTGCCCGAGATTTAGCGAAATTTCTGGGGGGATTCCGTCCACTCCTGCCGAGGTTAACAAGGGGATTTGAGAGATAAATTCCCCTGGAGCCGAGTAGACCCGGTCGCCTAAACGCGGATATGAACTCACACCAGCGGTCACTCGCAACGATTGCGGATTCACTGATCCTAAAAGTCGAATGAAGCCGATAGCATCAATTTGACGGCTCCCCGCAAAGTCTTGGGATATCTCCGTCCGGTCTCTATCCGGGAGGGTTACTTCGGTAATCCGCCCGAGCAATACTGCCTGTTGACCTTCGATCAATACGAGCTCACCTACCTCACCCTTGCCGTATCGGTTATGCCCAAGATACTGGCCGCTCACGTTACCTGCATGAGCAAGGTTCGTCTTTACCAACTGTGCACTTACGCTTGAGACAACTCCAATTTTTAGGTTGCTAGCCAGAATACCGTCGAGCGATATCATGATCTTTGGCCTCCTATACGTTTCACAGCGTTGGCAAGTTGTTCAGCAGGCGAGGCGGTGCGCAGGTGCGGGATGTGACTGACTAAGTCACTAAATGAGCCACTAATGAAGTGGATATCGAAGCCTCGTTTAGCCAAGTCGTGGAATCTCCCCCAATAGGCACTTGAGCCGTGGAATCCACGGTTGTGCAGATGCGTGATGCATTGGAAGTCACACAGGATGAGCTTGAGGCTGGGGTTCGATTGAATAGCAGAGAAAATCGGCTCAGAGAGGTGGTCATCGTTGAACCCGAAGCCCGCAACGATCAGACAGCTGTTGGACTGGCGTAAAAACTCTAGATAACGTGACAAAAGCTCCAGGTGAGGCTGCAAAAATGCCTGCTGATACTTTCCCTTTGCCGGGTAAATTAGGCACGCGTTAGCTGGAGTAGGTGTTGCATCTTCGTAGATTTCTTTACCGTCTCTGCTCCAGCTTACGGATCCGTGCAGCTTCAAGAGCTGGAAAACACCTTCAGCAAATTCGTGACCCTCAGCTTCGCGGCGCACAATGTCGTAGGTAAAGTGCCTGCCATCAAATCGGCGTCTTCGAGTGTATGAGAAGCCATCGATAGCCATCATGCCGAGATCTGACGCCGCTGTTTCAAAGCACATGTCATAGTTCGTAGTGAACACCTTGAGCCGAGGATCCCTTACTCGTCGTCTGGCCAACTTTTGAAGTAAATGCCGATAGGCTGATATGTCAGCGTTAGGAGCTCTGAGGAAGGCAGAACAAGCATCCAAGATAATAGCCTTCACATCGCTAACAAACGCCCTCACAGCGGCGTCATCATTGAAAGCCAGGTAAGCGTCACACTGGGATAGGAAGTGCTCAATGTTCGGATTGAGCGCTTCGTGATAACGCACGGTTGCTGCCACTTGAGCAGCCAGTTCCGTAAGCGTCCAAGTTCCTGTGTTACACATAGACCGCTTCCAAAGGTCTCCCATACCTGGGCCACCAGGTGCGCCGAGTGATGTCCCGCTTCCAGCGAGAAAACCAAGGTTTGGTATCTGCAATGCTGCGGTAAGCATGTCTGACAGGGCTGAGCGATTTGAACTGATCTGCACCGGATCAGCAGGTGGGGCGCCTTTGAGGATGGTAAATGCGGCCTCGTCTAGCGGAGACCAATCTGCAGCGCCAGGTGCCAAATATGCTTGAAGACCCTTATGGTTGCCGTCTAACTCCAACGGTGGTGGTGGTGGTGGTGGTGGTGGTGGTGGTGGTGGTGGTGGTGGTGGTGGGAGGTCTGGCACTACAAAAGGGGGCGCGGCGGGCGGAGCTGTATCATTAGGCATAACACAATCCTTGTCGGTATAGCGCCACCCCGAGGCTGTCGACCAACCCGCCCGATGTCGCGTGAGGGAACATGGACACAATGCAATGTAATCATACTGCCAGTACATCTTTATTACGGGTAGTGATTAGGTCGGCGTTCGGTAAGGGAGCTAGCCGGGCGAAAGACCTTAGCGTCGCTCCTAGTAAGTGCGGGCCGTGATTTATGGTGTAACCTCTAGGTATTACCCACATCGAGAATTTCCATGTCCAAACTCGCCGAATTCCGCCAACTCGAAAAACACCTCGCTGAACAGCTCCAAGCGCTCGAGGCCCTCAAGGGCGACGCAGGTCTCAAGAAAGAAATCGAATTCGAAACGAAGCTGCGCGATTTGCTCGCAAAATATGGCTACAGCCTTAAGGACGTGATCAACCTTCTTGATCCGCAAGCAGGTCGTCGCGTACCAGCAGGCGAACGTAAAGCTGGAGCCCGCAAGGCTCGTGAAGTGAAGATTTATAAGAACCCTAATACCGGTGAGACGATTGAGACCAAGGGTGGAAACCATAAGGGTCTCAAAGAGTGGAAAGCGAAACATGGCTCCGACACGGTCGAATCCTGGCTGACCAAGTGATATTGGTATGAATACAAAAGGGGCCCGATAAGGCCCTTTTTTGTTATCGATTTTTAGCATCTTGAGGTTGATTCCAAAGCTCTAATTAGCTTGTGGGGGCGGCACCTTCTACTCGTCACTTTGGCAAGATATGTGAACTTTAGTGATACGCGAATTTCCATTGCTTGAGAGTGAAGCCGCCTAGCTGCCAGCCCGGTAATCGGCTCTCGCAACCTCAAGCCAGGAAGTTGAACGTGAAGACTTTGCCCTCCAAGACCTCCCTTCGCCGCGCCGTTACCGGCCCGATGCTTTTTCTATTTATTCTCGGCGATGTTCTCGGGGCGGGCGTTTATGCGCTCGCCGGGACAATCGCGGGGGAGGTAGGTGGCGCAATATGGGTGCCTCTGCTCATCGCTCTTTTTTTCGCGATGCTTACTGCAGGTTCCTACGCAGAGTTGGTGACAAAATATCCTCACGCGGGCGCCGCATCGGTTTTCGCAGAGAAGGCGTTCCGGTCTCCGCTCATTTCGTTTCTCGTTGGCTTTTGCATGCTATCGGCAGCTGTCACGAGCGCGGCGGGTTTATCGCTGGCGTTTGCGGGTGATTACCTAGCGGCGTTCATCCATGTACCGCCCCACATGGCAGCATTACTTTTCCTTCTCGTTATCGCGCTACTAAATGCGAGGGGAATTAAAGAGTCTTTGGGAGCCAACCTAGTGATGACAGTCATTGAGCTGACAGGTCTTCTTTTGGTCGTTGTTGCCGCTGCTTGGTATTTCCGTACAGGCGAAGCGGATTTGGGTCGTAGTCTGGAGTTCAAGCCGGGGATCAGCCCGATGTTGGCCGTTTTGGGTGCGGCATTGATCGCCTTCTATTCTTTTGTAGGATTCGAAACATCCGCCAATCTCGCGGAAGAAATTCGAGACGTACGAAAAGTTTATCCGCGCGCATTATTTGCCGCATTGCTAACCGCCGGAGTCGTCTACATGGCTGTCGGCGTCGCGGCATCTTCCGTACTGCCGATGGAAAAACTTGTGGCAACCTCGGCTCCTCTTCTGGAGGTGGTTCGTGCGTCAGGTTTAAACATTCCGCCTCGCGTCTTCGCCTTCATTGCACTGATCGCGGTAGCCAACGGCGCGCTGTTAACCATGATAATGGCGAGTCGCCTGACTTATGGCATGGCCTGTCTAGGACTTTTGCCGAGCGCCTTGAGCAAGGTGCTGCCTCGGCGACGCACCCCTTGGATCGCGGTCATCGCTACCACGCTTGTAGCAATCGCACTCACGCTGACGGGAACGCTAGCTACATTGGCCGAAACCGTCGTCCTGCTTCTGCTGTTTGTATTTCTCAGCACTAATTTGTCCGTATTAATCCTGCGCCGTGACGAGGTTGCGGAAAATCACTTTCGGGCGCCGACGTGGGTTCCGGTACTTGCTATCGTCTCGTGCTTGGTACTGCTCAGTGAGCAAAGTCTGGAAACTTGGATGCGGGGAGGGGGGTTGATCCTGATAGGCATGCTGCTTTTTGTCTGTTCAAGAGTGGTACTGCCGGCGCCAGTAGAGCCTGGCTGATCTTGTAAGCGCTTCGCCTTTCTATCGCAGCGTAAAACTTGTCGAAGTCATAGGAGTGCGGGGTGGGCGCAGTTGAATCGGGCGCGTCCAATGCCTCGGATCGTCGATTCTGAGGAACACTGGAACACCACCCGATCAATCGTCTGGCATGGCTGCATGCGTGAACATCGGCGCGAGCGCGGAGTACACCAACTCAATCCGCGTGCTTACAGATTGCTCACGGACGTGAAGCCACCTCATCCAGGTGCCGTAGCAGTGCCAGAGGATCCTCGTAGACTCGCAGTGCACCGGCACGTTCAAGCTCTCCTGTGTCGTAACCACCAGAAAGCAGCCCTATACCGGTGGCCTTACAGCGTCGTGCGGCAAGCATGTCCCAGATGGCGTCGCCGATCACCAGGCAATCTTCGATAGGTACATTGAGCTTGCTTGCGGCGGCGAGGAAAAGGTCTGGATCGGGCTTGCCATACTTGACGTCATCACGGGTGATGAGATTGACCTCCGCGATATCCAAGCCCAATGCCTTCAGATTTATTGCTGCAGTATCCATCCCACCGCTGGTAGCGATGCACCATTTGAGCTGATTGCGGTTTAGAGTATCGAGAAGCTCTACAGCGCCAGGAAGAGCGGTTATCTGGCCTTGCAGATCCTTGTAGGCTTTATCATGTTTATCACTCAGCCTTTTGGCCTGGTCTGGTTTGATTTCCAAGCCGGTCTCACGGGCTAACGTCTTAAGCATCAGTCCACCGCTCATACCGATTTTTCTGTGAATTCGCCACATGGCCAACGGTATGTCTTCTGAGTCGAGCGCGGTTTTCCACGCGAAAACATTCTGGTAAACGCTATCAGTCAACGTGCCATCAAGATCAAATATGAATGAGGTTTGCTGGCGCATACGTGACACCTCCGTTAACCAAATTTCAGGTAGTAGATGTCGCGTATTGGAAATATTGGTCGCATCGAATACCAAGGGAGTTGACGTTAATCCTTAAGTCTTTCCAAGTCGGCTGGGCCGGGTTCCACACGTGGTTCGTCGCCAAGAAACTTATCTTCCCTAACGACCCGTTCGTCATCTGTTAAACCTGTTTCAGACACGTCTGAGACGAGGGCAGAATCCTCCAGTGCTTTGCTTTTTTTTGATGAAGCGGAGCTTTTTTCAGTCATGAGATTTCTCCTCGACCCTCGAAATTTGAAGCGCTCAATTTTTCGAAAGCACATGGTCTGAGTCGTTCCGTCTTTCGCAGATCTCGAAGCGGAGAAACCGCAGCGCATAAATGGCGCTGCGGTTTCCTTTGCCTTGCTTCCGCTTTTTCGACGAGGTTTTTAGCGCGAACAGATTTGGTTCAAGTAGAAAAAGGGCCCTGGAAGGTCTTTTTTTATCTGCCGGCAGTGTTTATTGGAAATTTACCTTGAGCCAAGGGTTAATCAGACTCATGAAGCAAGCTGAACCATTCAGCATAAGGGGAGTTAGTGACCCGGAATCTATTGAAATCAGGACTGCCATCAGCTCACCAAACAGGGCCCCGCTCACCAAGCGCTACTTTGGCCACTTGTACCTTCTCCCGAGCGCGCTTTAGCTGCGATTCGTCTTCCGAATCTTTCGCTTTTTTCACCTCGCGTCGAGCTGCCATGAGTGCATCGACAAGACGCTGGCGCACGTCCTCGTCCAATGACGGGTTTGAACAGCGCCACAACTGCCCTTTGACAACGAAGTAACGACCGTCAAGGGTCACAGGATGCATTTTCTCACCTCTGATTTTTCAAGGGCGCTGTACCAGGGAATTCACGAAGGACGACTACCTCAGCTTTCGAATAGGAAGGCGTTTAGCTTGTTTGACCCCAAACAGTATTCCCAGTAATAGCGCTGCTCCCGCCGCCAGGAGTATGGGATAGGGATGTTTACCGGACATCCAGACGCCCTCAGCTCCGTGTTGATGGCTTGGCGAAGTAGGGCGATGTCCCGATGACGACGGATTACGACTGATCGGAATGTCAGAGGGATCTATCTCTGCTTTGTAGGGCATTTCGTTCAAAGGTAAACGCGCACCGTCTGCAAGAATGAGGGTTAGGTCTTCTACAGTGCCGGCGAGTCGATTGGGGAATACTGGCTCACCAGTGGGGTCAAGCTCATCGTAATAAAACTGCTGACCTTCCAGCCAACCTATGGCCGTCATCAATTCGGGGCCAAGGTAATATTTCCCGTCGAGGAAGAAGCCTGGGAAATGTCGTGTGCGTTCGAGACTTTCTACGATGTAACGCTCGCCTGCCTTCATACCGGTTGCTGGGTTAATCATGATGAAGCCCTCAGATTCGCTGGTGTTGCGATAGAGGATGGGGTGTGGCGCAACGTTCCATCGAGATGACTGAAAGGCTGAGTGGCAGGGAGGTGACGGTCGGTAAGCCAATAAATCGAACACTCGAAATACAAACCCTCTCCAAGCTACATGCCCCCACCATTGAGGGTACTGAGAGGTGTGTATGAATAGCGATCCAAAGCTGCAAGGCGGGATGGGTGAGGATGACCCTATGCCGACATCGCCTGATCCACTGAGCCCAGGCCGCACCGAAGTTGATCCAATGAAAGAGGAAGGAGTTGACGAACTTCCGGATAACGAAGGTGAGCGCCCGCTTGATGATGACGACGTCGGGCTCGACCCTGAGCGTGTGCGGGAGGAGACGGATAATGCGGTGATGGACAATCAGCAGGATCCGCGCTAACCCTTGGACACCCCTTCCGCGATCCTCAAGTGAGTTGGCCATGGAGGGCGAACTCGGATGGATAGCATGCAGAGCTGGACAGTTGATTCCATATTTGGCGCAAAAAAAGACCCGCGATGGGGGGGGGCGGGCCGGGAATCACTAAAGGAGCTGTTACAACCGTACACCTGCAAATGTGAAATTATCGTGACGGGTGTTTCACCGTTTTTCAGAACCAAGATTATTCAATGATACGGGAGTGGCCTTCTGTAGCGAGCTCGGCAGCTGGTCTTCCAGTTCGGGGAGCGCTGCTTCTACAAGGGGCCACTGGGTCGCGAAGCTCTGATTTTCTGTCGGAGCAGAAAGCTTGTAATGCAGATATTCGATCTGCTGCCCTACAAAATGAGCTGAGTACGCTGCGGTTGAGATGACGACTGCTACTCCTAGAATGGCAATCGTCCTGAAGGCTGACATGGCGCTTCCTTGTCTGGCTACATCGGCTCAATCATAGTTCGTCCCGAAAGCGAGGAACAAGATAAGCGAGAAGCAATTGACTTGTTCATGCTGGACGGACAGTTGGAACCGATGCCTATGACTGACGTAGCCGCAAGATTGCGTCCGTAATCCCCTGAGCGTTCCTGTCTAACGTTTCCATGGCAGTGAGGGCATTGATCGCAGAATTCCCCGCTCCGTTGTTCGAAAGCCACGTCGTAACCTCTTCAATGGCCGCGCAAATTGCATGCTGGTTATGCAGAAGCAACGTAAGAGCGTCAGCTGCAGCTACGTTTGCTTGAAAGCTATCGTGCATGGATTCGTCCTTAAATGAAAACAGCTGAGCTTGCAGATTACGGGTGATTTTAGGATATAACCGCTCATCTCCCATGAAGTCCAACAAATTTGAGATTACACCTTAGAACATCCTGTGTTGCAGTCATCAGAAAATGCTCCAGATGCGGTATGCTCAATTTCCTCACTTTCTCCATCAGCACGCGCAGCCAATGCATTTGATTCCTTTGAATTTGATCGCACTGATGCTGCTTGCCCTAATGCTGGAGTCCTAATGATTGCGCAACGTATCACTGATCCATGCGATTCGCCGGAACGTCTTGCCGTACTGCATGGATATGAGATCCTCGACACCCCGCGCGAGTCCGATTTCGACGAATTGGTAAGTTTGGCTGCTTCCATCTGTGATGCGCCTATCTCAGTGATAAACCTGATCGATAGCCATCGGCAGTGGTTCAAGGCGGAAGTCGGATTGGGGATAAGTGAAACGCCATTGGACGTTTCCATCTGTCGTCATGTCCTTCTCCTACCAGGTGTCACCGTCATACCGGATCTGCGAGATGATCCACGGATGAGTTCCAATCCTCTCGTGACGGCGGATGAAGGTCTGCGCTTCTACGCTGGCTGCTTATTGGAAACACCGGATGGCTATGGTCTAGGGACTCTATGCATCCTCGACCGTCAGCCAAGAGAGTTAACCCCGCAACAAAAGTTCGCCCTTGCAACGCTGGCGAAGCAGGTAATGGCTCAGTTGGAGTTGAGACGGTCGCTAAAGCAGAAGAGTCGACTTCTTGAACAGAAGGACATGCTTCTCAAGGAGATCAACCATCGAACGAAGAACCACCTGCAGCTGATCATTGGCTTGATTCAGTTACAGATACGCCAGTTGGCAGATCCGCAGGCGCGGGCAGCACTCGTCGATACCAGTAGAAGAATCACCAGCATCGCGGCAGTGCATGAAAAGCTGTATCAGGCTGATCAAGTGGAAACCGTGAACGCGGGAATTTACTTGTCTGAGTTGATAGACGGCCTACGTGGCTCAGCATCCCTCCATACGAGCTTCGCAATCGATATGGAGGACGTAATTCTGCCGCTGGATAGAGCAATACCTTTGGCTCTAGTCCTGAATGAGCTAGTCACCAACGCCCTTAAATATGCTTATCCAGACAAGGCAACCGGCGAGGTATTTGTTGAGTTAAAGGCGTCCACTGACCAGGTACTGTTGAGAGTGACTGACAGAGGGAGGGGACTTCCGGAAGGGTTCGATCTCAAAAAGCACTCGTCGGTAGGAATGAAGATTATCAAGTCGCTGACACGCCAGCTTCGTGGCGAAATTTCGATGCTGAACCAACATCCTGGACTGCAATGCTCTCTAGAATTTCCACGTTGAGGAGAGAGCGCGCTACACAGCTTTTGCTAACGACCAACCAGGCTCAATTATAAGAATGTTAGCGAAAATTGCTTACCTCACCGGTCGCTTTAGGGGCGGGCCGATTGGGCCCCAATCGATGAGGTTAACAAGAAGGCACTAGCTCAGTTGCTCTCTTTCCGCAGGCTACTTCAATGCCCTCACCTTTGCAGACCTCCAAGGTCAGAGTCAGGCGATTTAGATTGAAGAGGTAATTCACCAGAAATCGCCTCATCCGTACTGGCAGCACCGAGTTCGACCTGATCATTCTCACCTAGAGAGCTGTACTGATCCCGGAGCTTGCGTAGGTCTCTCGAGCCCATTTTATCAAGGCATAACGTCGCGTTTTGTGCGTCCTTAGTTGCCCGAATCAGTTCGTCGATCTTCAGATGTAGAATGTCATTGTCGCGGTTTTGCGTGTTCTGGATCAGAAACACCATTAGGAACGTGATGATGGTTGTCGACGTATTGATGATCAGCTGCCACGTGTCGTTGTAATGGAAATACGGCCCCGTGAGCGCCCATACTCCGATCAAAGCGATTGCCAGCAGGAAGGTTTTTGAGCTGCCTGCCCAGTTGGAAAGGGCTTGGCAGAATCGTGCGAATTTCATGATTGCTAACTCTAGTTGTAGGTAAGAACTAGACAACCGGTACACCTGAAATACTTTATTACAATTCGACCTTT
The DNA here is from genome assembly GCF_009764635.1 of Pseudomonas sp. PB103. Taxonomy (NCBI): domain Bacteria; kingdom Pseudomonadati; phylum Pseudomonadota; class Gammaproteobacteria; order Pseudomonadales; family Pseudomonadaceae; genus Pseudomonas; species Pseudomonas sp. PB103. Next base: position 124,973 of record NZ_RWIL01000002.1, read on the forward strand.
CGTCGGCATCTCGAACCTCCAAATCGTTTCCATGCACCTAAAATCTAGCGAAAGAAACGTCTGATATAGCAGCGCCGTAACTTAATTCCGCGCAACTTAGATGAAGCACTTTTGACGCTCATCACCCTCTTTGAACTCTAGCCTGACCTGCCCCGTCCTTTGATATGAGGGGCTCAGGGCAATTCTGCTGTGTAGTCCCATTAAACGTTTTCACACGGAAAGCGAGGGGCCACATGAATACTTCAGACAGCAGGGCGGGATCCCAGGCCGACGATTCTGCAGACCTTAAACCAGGACAAGACTTTCAGCATTTGAAGGAGGATGTCACCGAAGCACTCGGTGGAGCTAGGGAGCAGGCCGATGCGCAGTTCGGCCAATATCGCGACACCGCTGCCGATCAAATCGAGGCATTGGCCCAAGGTGCGAAAAGCTTTGTCTCCGAGTTGGAGGACAAGGACACACTGGGCATGTCCGACTATCTCACCGATATGGCCGAGTCGATGACAGGCCTCGCCGGGAACCTGCGCGGCAAGAGTGCCGAGCAGCTCTTGCATGACGCCGCCGATCTGGCTCGCAACAATCCAGCACTGTTTATCGCCGGCAGTGTGGCCATCGGATTCGGCTTGTCGCGGTTTTTAAAGGCAGGCACCTCGGCGGCTGCCACCGTCAGCGCGCATCACGATCCAGCTGCAGGCAGCTCGACGCCGCCCTCGGGAGGGTACGGAGTACATGGGCCTTACGAAACGTCCACCGACCTAAACCCGGGACTCGCCACAGGTATCACACCTGCGTCGCCCAATGGGCAAGACCATCCGACCGACTTTGCCGGTGCATCGGCGGCGGTTTCGCCCAGCACCAAAGGAGCATTGTGATGAACACAGACGATCCTGATCTGCCAGGAACCAGACCCTTGGCGTCCACAGACGATGCTTCGGTGGTGGGCCTATTACGGCAGTTGTCCCGCGAAGTCCCCGCGTTATTTACCAAGGAACTGGCGCTGGCCAAAGTCGAGCTGCAGACCAGCCTCAATACGCTCAAGGCCGGCATCGCTGCGGTGGCGGGGGGTGCGATTGTGTTCCTGGCGGGCTTCATCATTCTGCTGATGGCGGCGGTCTACGGCTTGAGCCTGTTCATGGCCCCGTGGCTGGCAGCGCTGATCGTCGGCGTGGTGGTGATGATCATCGGCTTCGCCATGCTGCAGTCGGGCAAAAAACAGTTCGAGCCATCCCACTTCAAACCTGACCGGACACTCGATGCCTTGAACAAGGATCAGGAAGCGCTGCGGAGGAAAGTTTCATGAACACTGAACTGGATATCGAGTCGCAAAAGAGCCCTGAACAGATCGAGCGGGAAATCGATGCGCAACGCGCCAGTATCGGCAACATCGTCGACAAGCTGGAAAGCAAATTCACCCCCGGCCAGATGTTCGATCAAGCGTGGGGCATGATGCAGAACAACGGCTCAACCTTTATCAGCAATCTCGGCACCAGCGTGCGTAACAATCCAGTGCCTGCCGTGCTGACCTCGGTCGGATTGCTCTGGCTGATGATGAGCCAGAACCGGCCACCGGTGCCGCAACCCACCTACCGCTCCGGGCCTGACCAAGACAAGGCAGGCGAGTGGGCCGATGGTTTGGCTGAGGGTTTGGGCAGTGCCCGCGAGCACATGCACCAGACCGCTGACTCGATCAAAGGGGGCTACCAGTCGCTCAAGGGCAAGGCCGCCCACTTAGGAGAAAACGTCGGCGCAGCGGGTGAAAATCTCAGCCACGCCATGCACGACGTCGGTGATCGGCTGACGCGTAATTCCCAGGTATTGGGGCAGCAATTCAACCAGTTGCTCAGGGAACAACCCTTGGTGGTGGCCGCTGCCGGTATCGCGCTGGGAGCCTTGCTAGGCGCAGCACTGCCGACGACCCAAACCGAACAACGCTACATGGGTCGCACCAGTGCTGGGCTGGTCGACAAGGTGAAAAAGCAGGCGCAAGAGGGTTATGAAGCGGTGCGCGACACAGTGACGAAAACCACTGATCAGCCGGGGGCGCAATCTGCGGCTGAAGAAACACGCACCACCACGTCGGCGAGCGCAGATCTTTCTCAAGGTTTGGGCACCTCCTAACCGCGCGGCATCGGGAGGCCCGCAATAGGCCTCCCACCTTTGTTTCAGGTCATGCGGTTTTTCGTCCGGCACGTTGAACCTTATTCAACTCCGGTTGCTCAACCGGGAAATGTTCGGGGTGAGCGAGATGAGCGCTTTTAAGAATCAACTGACATTTGCACAGGAAACTAAATTACTCGCTTTGGATGCCTGGCATCGCGCATTGGAAAATCTTGAATTGCGGATGGAATGCCCAGACGCCTATCACGATGAACTGCTGCGCCAGTCGGATGAAATGGATCGTTTGGGGATTCTGACTTGGGACGAGTGGCGCGACCTGAGACGAGAAGCAGACGACGCGTACCTGCGTGCTGTCGCTGGAGACGATTACCACTGAGGTTATTTAGACCATGTCTATCGCCGGCGACACTGTTCAGTACCTGCGGGATCACGCATTGATGATCACAACAGCGGAATCGTGTACGGCGGGAAAAATTGTCACGCTGTTATCCGAGGTGGAGGGCAGCGGCGAATTTATTGAGTGTGGTTACGTCGTTTACTCGCCCCAAGCTAAAGAGCGTCTACTCCATGTCAGCCCTCAAACTATCGAAACCTTCAACCTCACCAGTGTCGAGGTGGCTAGAGAAATGGCTACGGGGGCCTTACGTGATAGCACCGCAAATGTCGCAATCGCAACTACCGGAATACTGGGGCCGGACGATGTTGATGGCATCCCTGCAGGCACAATCTGTTTTGCTTGGGCGTTTCAGGCGGATGATGACTGCTATGTCTTCAGTCATGAACACAGGTTCTTCGGAGGACGTTGTCAGGTTCAGGCAGAGGCGACGAAATATGCGTTGCAGTGGCTACCGCATTTTCATCGTCGTGCGCACGCTGGCGAGAAGGCTGAAGCCTAATGAACGAAGACTCCGATAACGCAGACCTGAGAAGCCGTGAACATCCGATTCGCGAGGATATGCCCTACCAATTGAAGGTCTGGCGTTTCGAGCGCGTTGGCTGGTACGTATTAGTTTTAGTCGTTTTGATGGGGTTGATGGGCGTCTTTTCCAGAGGCTTGCTCAGTTCAAGAGATGCCCGCAGTGAGGACGGTAAAGTCAGAGTGGAATATGAAATGTTCCATCGCAATGGCTCGACCAACTCGATGAAAATAACTTTGAGTTCGACGCCAGATTCTCAGGCAGAGCTGGAGCTCGCAGGTCAGCTATTGGAGGGCTTCAGTATCGAAACTCTACAACCCGAACCTCTGCGCTCAAGAAGTTCTTCACAAGGCATCAGGCTCTGGCTACAGACCGACCTTGATGGTCAAGCGACGCTATATATCACCCTGCGAGGGGATGGCCTTGGCTTCTACCGCAGTCAAGTCTCTTCACCGGGCACCAATGGCATAAAACTTGTGCAGTTCATTTTCCCTTAGGTGATTCATGGATTCGGTTTTGCGTGCTAGTGCGATGTATGTGGCTCTCATGGTGCTCTTCAAGATCGCTGGGCGGCGCTCCTTGGCGGAACTGACAACCTTCGATTTCATTCTGCTACTGATGATCGGTGAGGCGACTCAGCAAGCCCTACTGGGCGATGATTTTTCGCTCACTAATTCTGTGATCGTCATCGTCACACTTGTCGCCATCGATGTTGGCTTGTCCCTTCTTAAACAGCGCTCGCGGTGGATCTCACGGCTGATTGATGGCGAGCCGACCATAATCGTCGAGAACGGAAAACTTCTCCACGAACGCCTGCGTCGCGCGCGTTTGCTAGAAGCGGATGTGATGGAGGCTGCACGTTCCAGCCAAGGCATTGAGAAGCTGGAAGAGATCAAGTTCGCAATCCTAGAGCGCAACGGCAAGATCTCCGTCATTGCCCGAGATGACTGAATCGCGTGAGTCAATATGCACTTGCGGAATTACTTGAACACCTCTGGATTCGGGGGGCCTAAGCATTATCAATCTGAGGAGGGCTTAACCATGTCGGAAGCTACCAGCTATTTTGCAATTGCCGTCGCGGTGATCATTTTGCTCGTTGATCTGTGGGCTATCGTAAGCGTGTTTCGCAGCGACAAGACGGTGGGAGTCAAAGCCGGTTGGGCTATCGGGCTCATCATCTTCCCAGCCATTGGTTTAATCGTTTGGGGGGTTGCGGGGCCTCGTGGGATCAAAGAAGGCCCTTCGTCGCCAGAACACAGTAAGGGGTAGTCAGCATCCGTCTGTCGTTAGCGCAGAAGGTTTTTGAAATTTACCCAGATGCATTTGCTTCAGATGATTGTGGGTTGGCATTCGGTCTCTTACCGAGTGAATCGCAGCCCGTATTCGCCTGAGGAGAATGTCATGTTTCTACATAACAAACGACTTCAATACACCGTGCGGGTTGCCCAGCCAAATCCTGGGTTAGCAAATTTATTACTGGAGCAGTTTGGGGGAGCTCAGGGCGAGCTTGCAGCCGCCTCACGCTACTTCACCCAAGCCTTGGCAGAAGATGATCCAGGCAGAAAAGATCTGCTTATGGATATCGCCACCGAGGAGCTCAGTCACCTTGAGATCGTCGGGTCGATCATCGTGATGTTAAACAAGGGTGCCAAAGGACAAATGGCTGAAGGTGTGGAGGAAGAAGGAGAGCTGTATCGCGCCATTAATGGTGCCGGCAACGACTCTCACATCACCAGTCTGTTGTACGGCGCCGGTGCTCCGTTGACTAACTCGGCGGGCGTACCTTGGTCGGCAGCTTACGTCGACACCATCGGCGAACCCACAGCAGACATGCGCTCAAATATCGCCGCTGAGGCGAGAGCGAAAATTGTCTATGAACGGTTGATGAATGTTACCGATGATCCGGGTGTGAAAGAGGCCCTAGGATTTCTGATGACGCGTGAAATCGCCCACCAGTTATCTTTCGAAAAAGCGCTGCACGCCATCCAACCAAATTTCCCTCAGGGCAAACTGCCGGGCATGCCGGAGTTCACCAACGTCTACTTCAACATGTCACAGGGCGAAGGCAGCACTCGCGGCCCTTGGAACGAAGGGGACGATTGGGACTTCGTGGAAGATCCGGCGCCTGCAGTGGATGGTGGGGACGGCACCGCCTCTGTGCAATTGAGCGCTGAGGACGAGGCGCTGCTCATGGATATGAAAGCCAGGACGATGTCCGACCCAGACAGCAATCCGATCACAGGGGCGGACTTAGGGGCGGGGGTACAAGGCGAACCTCAACCTTGAAGAGCAGCCGCACGCCCTCTGGCGTGCGGTTTTCCATCTTATTTAGAGGGGAATCACATCATGGTTAACAAAAAATCAGCGCGTCGGAATTTAACTGGCCCTGAGATGCTCTTTGCCACCAGCGTCGCTTTTGAACGTGACGCGCAACGCGTATCCAGGCAGTTCCTACGGTCGCTTTCCGTATCTACTGAAAAGTACGATTCAAAAAAATAGGAGGTATCCGTGCCCGATCCGTTGACCTCATCAGGCGCACCGCCTCGCTTCTGGTTCGCCCGGTTCTCAGGAACTGGGTGGGGCGGGCGCGCCTTCTGGTCAATTTTGATTTCCGTAACATTGTTCTTACTCATATGCGGGTATGGCGCCTTTGTCGGCGCCAACAAACAAAATCTGCACTTCGCTTTTCTCGGTGGCATGTCAGGTTTCGCTGCGACGGCCGTAGGAGCTGTCGTAGCGATTGCGTTACGAGACATCGCCGCCCGTACTCAAGACACCATGTTGGGCTTCGCCGCCGGCATGATGCTGGCCGCCAGTTCCTTACTGCTTTGGGTTAGCTCCAGCCTTTTGTCTGTCCCCCGAAAAATATTCGGAACACGTCTCAAACGAGGTTGGTCAGTCTTCATGCACGGCAAGTTTTGCAATGCATGTTGATCCCATGCGGACGCCCATCGGGCGACGCCAATACTGACCAGAAGGAAGTTTGGAAATGGCTAGAAAAACTGTCGAAGACTTGTTTATCCATGAACTCTCTGACGTTTACAGTGCGGAAAAACAAATTACCAAAGCATTGCCGCGCTTGGCGAAAGCAGCGACTAATCCACTGTTGGCGGACGCGTTTACGTCGCACTTGGAGGAGACCCATGGGCAGATTGAGCGCATTGATCAGTTGGTGGAACTCACCGGTATTAAACTGAAACGTATGAAGTGCGTGGCCATGGAGGGGCTCGTCGAAGAATCGAAAGAGCTGCTCGAAGAAATCGACCAAGGAGCCGTGCTCGACGCTGCACTAATCGGTGCGGCTCAAAAAGTGGAGCACTATGAAATTGCCGCCTACGGCACACTGATAGCGATGGCCAAGCATCTCAAACTCGATGACGCGGCGGCTCTTCTAGCTGCGACCCTTGCCGAAGAGAAAGGGGCTGATGAGAAGCTGAGCAAGATCGCAGAGCAGGGCGGTAATCAAGCTGCGACCTTGGAAAAGAAACGCTAAAAGGTTTGTAAAGATCCGCTGCTTGGTGACGATGGCAACATCGTCACCTCTTTTTCCAAAGCATCGGCTTCATCACCTCAGGAACCATCCGATTTGCCGAGAATTCTGACCTCCCAATTGAGCGATACTGAGCTCACTGCGCGCGATGCGGAGATGTTCGGATCTCCTAAAGAGCGTCTGGATTTCTACCGTCGCGAGATTCAGTACGAGACAAGCATTCTTTCCAATCGAACGAACGCGTATCTGACTGCGCAATCCTTTCTGGTAATTGCTTTTGTGTCCTGCATGGCCAACGTAAATCCGGAATGGGGGAAGCTATTTACCTTAGTAGTGCCTGCCTTCCTAGCGCTGCTAGGAATTCTTAGCTCACTGAATGCTTGGCCTGGGATTCGCGCAGCGTATGACATCATCGATCATTGGTATTACAAGCAAAGCGAGCTGCTGCGAAGTGAGCCAGTGATGGGGTTGGCGTATGACGAGTCGCCTTTGTTTTGCGAGCGCGAATCCACTCACAAGGGATACCGAAAGGCGCTACTTTTCTCAGTTCGTACGCCTTGGATTTTTGCGACGTTTTGGGTATTGCTCGCCGGCTGGGCAATCTATATTCAAACCTCCAATCCTGGAGCATAACCCCCCACTACATCAGAATAGTGCGTTCGCCATGGCCCTCCATCTTCAATAAGGACATCGATCACATAGTAGGGATTGATCCCTTCGCAGACGGCATGATTGACCTCTATTCGGGGTACACCCATCTGATTGAGCATCTTAAGTCACTTCTTTGCGCAATTAGTCGCCAAGGGTTTTAGCCTTCCGCAGCTAGGTCTATGCCTCATTCCATTCCAAGATCGCGGTTTCGCGCCATTTAACTTCAGTCACACCGTAACGCTCAGCTTGAGGTTTTGACACGACCTTCAAGGGTGGTCGACCTGGTTTAGGAATTGGGGCCAGACCGGCATCGCAGCTTGCCCAATGCCAGGCATCCACATTGCGCATTGTTTTGGCGCGAATGACGAATGACTTTGGCTGCCCGTGGAGTTTGTAGTCGATGACAAAAATATCTGTTTGGCTCATGAGTTCCTCCTTACGCTCATAGGCAAAAGAGTGATGCTCGCAAAAAAAATTCCAACGTTTTTCAGTTTTCCTCGGAGGACGGTTTTTTCGCCAGGCTATAAGCGTTCGAAGTCGCCGATTTTTTGCTAGGCACCCCGAACAGCGGCGATCTAGAAGGGTCAGGGCGAGGTGTATTTTTTTCTAGAATGCGTTGCAGCGCACACAGACAGATGCAACGTTTCAGCAAAAGTAGTCTTAAAATGCGTTGTCAAATTGCTTCGGTGAGCATTTGACTCGCTCCGAATTTGGACAACAATCAATGAACACTGCTTTTAGGAAAAACGTAATGATTTCCGCTCTCGAGCTCCGACATATCATTGAGTGTGGCTTCCTACCATTGTCCTGCTCATGCACGACAAATGCGGATGGCTCATTGATGATTAAGGTTACCGATCCTTCAACAGGCAGTGTGGAGCTTTTGGTGACAGGGGTTTCGACTGCGGAGCTCACCTCTAGCAGAGCGATTGCCGCTCTAATTGGCGAGCTACGCAGTGAGATGACGGCACGCAAAACCAATTTCGAGTCGAGTGAGCGTAAAGCGCAGGGGCGTTGAGCAGATTGAGGCACAAACATAGCCATCAAAAGCCGCCTTTGATGTCAAACTGATATCGGTCATAATATGGCTTCAATTTCATGGAGCCCGTCCCGTGTCCTCCGATAGAACACAGCAACTTGAGCAAGCACTCCTAGCCGTTATAGCGGCAGCCACAAAGATGGGTGTGAGCTGTGATGCGCTATGCGCAGAAGCGGTTGGCGGCCTGATGGCAGATCGTTACTGGCAGTGGTCGCTCACGGAGCATAAAAACGGCGCTGCGGATGAGATAGAGGAGGCACTCACCAAGCTTCTGATGAGAGGAGTTACAAAGTCGAGCCCGACCTACCTCCGCATCTCCGATCCTGTAAGTCAGGCTTTGTGAATCGCGATACCAGGTTGTAATAACGTCGCCATAGCGATCACGAAATCATCCAGCGACCACGGCTTGTGCAGATAGATGCTAGAGGCTGGAACAGCTTCTGGATCTATCAAATATCCAGAGGTCAGGATTGCTGCAATTGATGGCCATCGACTACTTACCATCTCGATGAATTCGATCCCCTGGATCTGGCCGGGTACGCCATGGTCTGCGATCACCAAACGACACTGTTCATGAGTTTGAAGCAAATAGGTTAACGCATCATCTGCAGTCTCAAAGGAGATCGCCTTCCCGCCGACCTCCGATACGATTTCTTCCATCAGCGCTCGCAAGGTCGGATCGTCCTCGATGACGATCACCGATCCTTCAATAGGCAAAAAACCTTCCCACTGTACGATCAATCCGAGATCCCTTAGCCGAGCGCACCTGTCGGCGTTTGATGAGTCAGTTTGTGAGTGTATTCGCATTTCAGGATTTTGTGGCCCCTTGCGAATCTATTGATGACCCAGATCACAGATCGTCTCCAGTACCTGAACGAACTGGAGAGTCGAGGCCGACCAAGGTGGAAAACCGCTGCCTTTTTTTTGGATCGCTCCCCCAAATGAAAAAAGGACGAGAGTTTTCGGTATAAAACCGAACCATCTCGTCCTTTTCACTTACCGGTAGACTTAGGTAGTCAACAGTGTTGCGCTGCTATCGCTCTCCGGAATATCGATGTGGCTATCGCCGGGTGTCAGAATGACTTTTCGGCAGTCCTCTTCTTTTTTATCAAAGATTTTATATCCCTCAGCGGCCTGTTCCAGTGACATGCGATGGCTGATGATGACTTCCGGTGAAAGACGACCTGTTTCGATATGGTCGAGGAGCTCAGGTAGGAAGCGATGCACATGAGTCTGACCCATTTTGAAGGTCAGCCCCTTGTCAAATGCGTCTCCGAACAGGAAGCCATGGATGAACCCTGAATAAACGCCAGGAACACTTACGATGCCGCCGCGTCGAACGGCGGCGATGCACTGACGTAAAGCCTTGCCGCTGCTGCCCTCAAGCTTGAGTGTCGCGAGAACGGTTTCCGTCGTACTACCTTTTGCTTCAAACCCCACCGCATCCACGACGCCATCAACACCCCGCATTCCTTTGGTTTGTCGAATAATCGTATCTGCGGGATCGTCGTCTTCATCGAAGTTGATCGGAATTACACCGTATGTTTTCTGCGCGTATGCCAAGCGGTAAGGATGGTGATCGACCATGAAAATTTGGTCGGCACCGAGCATCCTTGCACAGGCCGCACTCAACAACCCTACGGGGCCTGCACCATAGATGGCGATGCTGGAGCCATTACCAATCCCCGCATTCGTTACGGCCTGATAAGCAGTTGGAAGGATGTCTGATAGGAAAAGAACCTTTTCATCCGAAAGCGTCCCCGGCACTTTAAACGGCCCGGTGTTGGCTTTTGGTACGCGCACGTATTCGGCTTGCCCGCCAGGCACCCCGCCGTACATGTGACTGAAGCCGAACAGCGCGGCTCCTGGTGGTATGCCCTTTTTATTTATGATCGCTCCGCGCCCTGTATTTGTTGTTTCGCAGGCCGCGAACAGATCCATTGCGCAGAAGAAACAGCTACCGCAGGCGATTACAAACGGAATTACCACACGGTCGCCGGGTTGCACGGCGGTCACAGCTGAGCCTGCCTCTTCAACGATTCCCATAAACTCATGGCCGAAGATATCGCCATGCTCGACAGTTGGAATCTTTCCCCGATAGAGGTGGAGGTCAGATCCGCATATCGCCGTTGCGGTAACCCGAAGAATGATGTCATCACTTTCTTCAATAACCGGATCGGGAACCGTGTCGACTTTGACGCTGTGCGCGCCGTGATAGGTGAGTGCTCTCATGACGTCTTACCTACTTCAGCTGGATGGTAAGTGGGAGAGGAGGATCGGGGAAAGTAAGTTCAGAGCGATACAGACGCAAATGACTAGCGGTCGCCTATACACGCTCGCTTGTAATTTTTTAAACCTAATGGAGCGAAATTAGGTCGACTGCTGGAGTCTGTAACTCAGATAGTCGGAGGTGACGTTAATGATCGGTGTTGTCATACCTGCCCACAATGAAGAGCATCACATCTCTGCGTGTCTAACATCTGTTCTGTCCGCCGCTGCACATCCTGCATTGGCAGGCCAGCGAGTCTGTGTAGTCGTCGTTTTAGACGACTGTGCTGATCAGACCGGACAGATCGTTGCAGCACACGGTGTTAGCGGGATCGAGGTTTCCTTTCAGAACGTGGGCAAGGCGAGAGCAACCGGTGCAGATCATCTTCTAGCCGCTGGCGCGGAGTGGCTTTCCTTCACCGATGCTGACACCGTAGTGCCACATGATTGGCTGGCGCGTCAGATTGAGCTTAAGGCTGATGCAGTTTGTGGGACAGTCGAGGTGGATAGCTGGAATATCCATGGAGATTTGGTTCGGTCAAAGTACATGGAGCTTTACCAGTTTATCGAGAATCACCGGCACATCCACGGCGCCAATCTTGGACTGAGTGCCGAGTCCTACCGGAACGCTGGCGGGTTCCAGCATCTCACTGCACACGAAGACGTCCATTTGGTTGCTGACCTGAAGCGGGTTGGTGCTCATATCGTTTGGACAGCCACGAATCCGGTAATAACCAGCGCCCGCAAGGATTACAAATGTCGCGGAGGGTTTGGAGAGTATCTAGTCAATCTGGGTGCCTCACTGGGATTGCCTGCGCTTGATCCACAGGTTAGCGCCAGCGTCTCTCTTTGAAAGTGCTGTCGGAAGGAGGTGGCTAGTTGGAGTACATCGATTACCTGCAATGGCCAGCCATGGTAGTGACGGTAGCCTCAGCGTGGTTTATCGGTTCGCAACGAGCGTATAGGCGCATGATCGCCTTTTGGGGATTTATCACCAGTAATGCGCTTTGGGTGATCTGGGGGTTTCACGCCGACGCTTACGCGCTGATCCTGCTCGAATGCATACTTTTGGGGATGAATGCCCGAGGCTTCAGGAAGAACCTCAATGCTTCCGAGTCATCAACCTAAGACATATAGCTCGAATGACTTTGACCCTACGTAGCCCGAAGCGATTACGGATTAGTGTACTGAGAGATCATTGTTCACGCAGGAACTCGATTATTTCTCTCGCGAGCTCGTCGGGCACTTCCTCCGCCATGTGATGCCCACAGTCGAGCCCACGACCACGTTGTCGTGTTGTCCACGGTTCCCACACGCCTAAAACATCGCCGTACAGAAGCTCAAGATCATCACGTAGTGACCATAAAATCATTGTCGGGCACTCGACCCTGCGGCTCTCGCGGCGGTCGACTTCATCGTGAATACGGTCGATTCCAAGGCCTGCTCGATAATCTTCGACCATGCCATGAACGGTTGCTGGATCATGGATAGCTGCTTGATAGTCTCTGTAGGCGTCTGCACCCATCGCCTCGGCTGTGCCGCCGTACCATCGATCAGGGTCGGCCAGGATTGCCTGCTCCGGTTTTTCGAGTTGCCCGAAGAAGAACCAATGCCACCATTTCGTCGCAAACTGGGCGTTACAGCGCTCGAGAGCTTCAAGTATCGGTACGCCGTCCAATATGCCTAGATGTGTGACGGCCTCGGGATGATCCATAGCCGTGCGAAAGGCGGTGTAACTACCTCGATCATGGCCAATCACGGCGAACCGCTGATAACCCAGATGTCGCATTAGGGCGATGCAATCCCGGGCCTTGGCGCGCTTGGAGGAGTCTGCATGATCGGATGTATCCTCAGGCTTTGATGACTGGCCAAAGCCTCTTAGATCAGGGCAGACAACATAATGATTTTTTGCCAAGAGTGGAGCAACGCGATGCCAGGTCGCATGAGTCCTAGGATGCCCATGGAGTAATAAGACGGGAGAGCCACTCCCACCATGCCTGACTCTGAGGGTTGCCTCTGGGAGTTTTACGATATCGAGCGAAAAGTTATCGAACATTCCAATGTCCTTGGCGGTGTCCACTGCTCTTCGATTAGCAATGACCCTGCTGGCTGACTATGTTTCATTGGGGCTTGAGTTTTTCTTGAGCCCTCGAAGGTTCATCAGGAAAAGACAAACCTGTAATACGATCAATGCATACGCGCCTGCGTAAAATCCCCAAATCACCCACAAAACGTTGCTCACACTGAAGCATACAAATCCGATCATCCGCCGTCCTGGCCGCTGCGACCCGATTAGCCATGCGGCGAGAACGGTAACAACCATCGCTGGCCATTGAATCCAGTCCAGATAAGCCAATTTGTCCCCCCGGTACAGTTCAGCGAAGTAAATCGCTAGGTCGATGCCACCTAGTCAATGGGCTTTTGATCGTTGGATGAGCTTTTCGATTTGCCGAGAATGTAGCAAGGATGAAGCTGACCATTTGGGTGGGTTGTGACGACCACAGATATCAATGACCAGCCTTCGCGAAGCTTAAGGTTTGCATCGTGGGCTGATAGCGATTCCATGACTTGAACTGTCTCGGATATGTGCATTTCGTCTATCTCAAATCCTAGGGGTCAAACATTAGGCGTCGCTCAAGAGGAAGGGTTCCTTTATTGGTGCCTCGCTCAGTTGGATCATTCGCGCTAGCGCCGGGTCTACATTGAGACGTTGCTTGAAGGGTGATCAAGTGAGCAAAATCGTCAGCGCACATGACTTACAAATTGACCTTCAAAGTGCGAACGAACCCGGTTTGTTCAAATGGCTGATCGCCAGTTTCCTGATGGGCAAAAGAATCCAGGGGCCGATTGCCGCCAAGGCGTACCAGGTGATCGTCGTGAAACACCATCGGGATACGCCGCACAAGTTGGCGAGCTGCACTCACCGCCAGTTGGTCATGATGCTTGGTGAGGCTCACTACGTCCGTTACGACGAGACCACCGCGTCGCGGTTATTGGCATTGGCTAACAAGCTGAATGCTGAATATCACGGCAAGGTCAGCAACATCGTCGCGGCAAGCGCAGATCGTAACGCCTTCGAAAAGCGGTTATCTGAATTTGAAGGGATTGGGCCGAAAACCATTGAGGTTTTTATGAGGGAAGCAGCTGCATTGCTCTTCAGACCCTCCTGCTAACTTTCACCTACAATGACTCCCGGTTACGTGCAGCATGGAGAAATCATGACAAACCACAGGCTAACCACGCTGGGCTTGCAGCTGAACGTTTCGATCTGCGGTCAAGGCTCGCCGGTGCTTTTGCTCAATGGTCTGGGGGGCTTGATTCGTACCTTCGATCCGCTGCGCGATGAACTGGACGACTTCATGACCATCACACTGGACGTGCCAGGGGTCGGCAAGTCGCAAATGCCCCGTTGGCCCATTCGCCTGCCACGCCATGCCGACGTGATTGCAGAGATGCTCCAGCAATTGGGAATCGACCAGGTCGATGTGTTCGGGGTGAGTTGGGGAGGTGCATTGGCTCAAGAATTCGCTCTTCGTTACCCGAGCATGGTACGCAGGCTGATCCTCGCGGCAACCTCTCCCGGCCCAGTGCTGTTGATGAAGCCTGCTGACGTTATGGATTTTTTCCGCAAGAGTAAAAACGCCAAAATGCGCAAGCAAGATAGCTCCCGCAATTCAATTCACACGCTGCTGCGGTTCGGTGTGATGAAAGGCATGCTCTCTGTTAATCCGCGAACGTACTATTTCCAGCTCGCAGCCTTGATTGGATGGACAAGCCTGCTCCGGTTGTCCCGGCTGCCTCAACGCACGCTGGTTCTTACCGGCGACCGCGATCCATTAATACAGCCGTACAACGCCCATATCCTGCGCCGCACAATTCGACGTTCAGAACTTCGCATTCTGAAGGGCGAGGGGCACTTCTTTGTGGCTACCAGCGCTAGACGAACCGCCGTCTTGATCCGCGAATTTCTTAGCCGACAGTATGAGGATGAAGGGATGGCACCGAGGTTCGCAAACCGAAACGCCAAGGTTAGCCTGGAGCGCACCTAGGTCGGTTAATCCGCTCTTTGAAGTCGTTGTTAGGGGGGGCTCACACGAGTCGTAGGCAGCATTGGATTCTTCGCCAATCCTTTCAAACTCTCCAGATCGACGATGGTCAACCTTGTAGCTGTTGTTGATTAATCATGTCGAGGTGATCCATGGATAACTACCACATCACAAAAAAAGAAAACGCTTGGGAGCTTGTCAAAGAGGGCGCGCAACGTGCTTCCAAAACGGCATCTACGAAAGCGGAAATCACTGAAATAGCCAGCGAATTTCTGCAAGGTAAAACGGCCTCTCTGAAAATCCACAAAGAGGATGGGACGATTCAAGAGGAACGTACCTTTCCTCGTGCCGCCGACCCTAGGAAAACAAAAGGCTGAGTCGAATCCTAAATAATGGGCGGCTGTAAAGAAGACTTTCTGTCGTTAGCAAGGAAGTCAGCTTTATCAGAAAGTCGCTTTCCGTTCCCGGCTGCGCATGTCTACCCACAGGGATTTCTTCAATGGTAATTGCATGTCTAGGATGGGGATCTCTGATTTGGAAACCTGGGGCATTACCGCTCGCAAGCAAATGGTTTTCGGATGGGCCCAGTTTGCCCATCGAATTTGCGCGAGTCGGTGATGGTGGAGAGCTCGCAACGGCGATCTGCGCGAATGCGCATCCATGCGCTGTTCTATGGGCAGTGTTGAATGTAAAAAACCTGGAAGAGGCATGCGAGGCCTTGCGTGTCCGAGAGCAAATTCCAGAGGACAGGGAGGATGGAATCGGTGTTTTTACCACCAGTAGCTCCCCAGTGGGAGTAATCGCCGAATGGGCACTCCTTCACCAATTGGACGCAGTTATCTGGACTGCGCTGCCGCCCAGATTCGAAGACATTGAAGGTTTGATCCCAACCGTTGATGACGCTGTTTCTTATCTAGCTGGCTTGAGTGCAGATGCGCAGGAGCACGCACGGGAGTACGTTAGGCAGGTGCCTGCTCAGATCGATACGTCCTATCGAAGGGAGATCAATTCAAGGCTTGGGTGGCATCAATGAGTGCACAGAGCCAAGCTCAAATCGGCGCCATCTTTGATCAGCTGTTGGCTCTGCGAGAGAGCGTCAACCGTCTCCAACAGATAGAGGATGAAAGAGTAGGTACGCTTCGTGGCCACCAGACCGTGGATGTGGACGGCGCTTTCCTATTGGTTTTTCAAAAGCTTCAAGACAACATCGCCGATATGGAGGAGGCTTTGGCCACCATTGCGGAAGCCACAGGCGATGCACCGAAGTTCTAGCGGATCGTCATTGAGGCAAAATCACATGCCATAACGCTTGTTGCCACCTGAAGTAATGCAGTACCGACCGCCTCTTGGCCCGATGCAAACGTTTCCCGAGGAACAAGGGCAGGAGGATCCGTATTCCGGAGTCTGCCTCCGGGTTGGTTGTACTGGCGAAGGCGACTGTCTCGGTTTAGAGGCGCTGTAGCAATTCGATCCGGTACAAAGACTTTTGGAGGAAAGCCATTTCGCAGGCTGGCCATCGACGCTTATGCGCACCCAATCATCCCGTTTTTCGAAGACCTGAACCTTGGCTCCCCGGCTCAACTTGGAGATAACTTTTCCGCCTGGTTGATCTCGGATATTTAGCTTGTCTGTGCTTACGTATTGATCAACTGAGGGGGCAGGTGTGGATGATGGAACCGAGGTAGATGAGACCAGAGTATTCGGAGTGGGAGGGGGGCTCGGTTGCACCTGAGCGGGAGGCGTGTCTTTTTTGCCTATCGCCCAAAGGATCGCGAAAAGAATCAGGAGTGGGACAAACCATGACTGGGACTTTTTGCGCATTTCCATTGCTCTCGCTCAGCAAGCATTATCCAGCCTGTCTTCCCTGACCAACCTGGCTTCGTAAACCTTTTGCGAGCTTAGCCAAGTTTCAACTTTCTGCACCTTACGTCAGTTCAAAGACTAGATCGCGCAGCCACGGTTAGCGTCCCCGCAAAGCCCACTTATTGATCGTTTGCTTTCACGTTAAAAAGAAAGCATCGACTGCAAATTATCAATTTTGTTGAACTCGCTGCGCTACGTCGCAAAGCCACCGGCGCAACAGCTGGGCTGCCTCACCCAACACCACATCTTTGGCCTGCACCAAATAGTAGCCCTTGCCAGTCTTTAGCACAGAGTCAAAAACAAGTACGAGAAGGCCCCGTTGTACATCTTCCTCGACCAGCCAAGGGCTGGTGAGCACTAAACCTTGATCGCGGCGCGCGGCATCGATTGCCAGCTCAGACTGATCGAACTTGAGGCTGCTCGAGAAGCTATCGAGTGACATACCGACCGATGATAGCCATTGAGACCAGTGAGCATGAGACGTCGTGTAGAGCAAGGTTGCTCCCGGCAAACATTCAAGGTTATGCAACTGGAGCCGTTCGCGATAAGCCGGGCTGGAATAGACCCTTACTTCGTCGGGCAAGAGCAGTTCTGCGTTCACACCACGGCCATATCCATCAAAATGCCGCACCGCCAGGTCGCAGGTAGCGTCATTGAAATCAACGGTATCGGTGGATGCGCTCAGGTGCAGTTGCACCTCTGGATGACGCTCCGTGAACAATGGCATCCGCTTTGCGAACCAGGAGCTGGCGAACGCCGGCGGCAGGCTTAACCGTACCTGTCTGTCTCTAAGACCACGGACGGCTAGGTTGGCTGTCTCCAGCTGGCGAAGAGCCGGCTTCACCTGCTCCCAGTAGCTCAGCGCTTCAGCCGTTGGCTGCAGCCTACGCACACTGCGTACGAACAGTGGCGTGCCTAGCCAATCTTCCAGCTTGCGGATCTGTTGCCCTACTGCCCCGGGCGTTACGAACAGCTGGCTTGCAGCAACGCTGACGCTGCCAGTGCGCATAACCGCGTCGAAGCAAGCAATAGCCCTGAGGGGCGTATCAGCTTTCATGACGTAGTTTTTCTCTTCTATAGATCGAAAACACATGATTTGTAGCGGCTTGCGTATTTTTCCACAATCGAATTTCGCAACAGCGCAGAACGAATCTCGATTTTCAAAGGAAAACTCAATGCCGATTGTCCGGGTAACGTGGTTTGACGACAAATCATCAACGATAAAAAGGGCCCATAAGTGAGGAAGTCAGTAGACGGGGCTGCCACGGCGGTGATGGTGCTGCTATGCCTGATTTGGGGTGGCCAGCAGGTAGCAATGAAGGCGGTTGCTGGTGACATAGCACCTATCATGCAGGTCGCCGTTCGCTCCGGAGTCGCTGCAGTCTTGGTCTGGCTGATCGGAAAATGGATCATGCGGGAGGTATGGTTACCAAGCGTCTGGTGCCGCTCTGGGTTGGTCGTGGCCGTTCTGTTCGCTGGTGAATTTCTGTTCGTCGCGCAAGGATTACGCTGGACAAGTGCTTCGCACATGGCGGTTTTCCTTTACACGGCTCCCTTATTCGCCGCCATTGGTCTGCACCTACGCTTGCCGGAGGAACGTCTTAGTGCGATTCAGTGGTTTGGTATGTCTTTAGCGTTCGCAGGGATCGCCATCACCTTTCTCATGCCACGCGATGGGACAGCCATTCAAAGCACCAACGCAAACAGTCTTCTGGGTGACCTGCTGGGCTTGTGCGCGGGCGCTGCCTGGGGATTTACGACGGTCGCGGTGCGTACCAGTCGCCTCAGTGAAGCACCGGCAACCCAGACCCTGTTTTACCAACTGGCAGGCGCCTTCGTCTTTCTGCTGCCCTTGGGCCTGCTGACAGTCCAGAGTTCGATGACCTTTACATCCGGCGCAGTCGCCAGCCTGGTTTTCCAGACACTAATCGTGTCAGTGGCAAGCTACTTGATCTGGTTTTGGATGCTTCGTCGCTATCTCGCTGCCCGCCTTGGAGTGCTGGCCTTCATGAGTCCGCTGTTTGGCGTACTGATGGGATATCTGTGGCTCGGAGAGCAGACAAGCTTCGGATTTCTGCTGGGCGCAAGCCTGACCATTGTCGGCCTGCTCGTGGTGAATCTCAGCAAAGCGGTCGAGCAGACTGGAGACGAGAGAAGTTATCCGACACCTCCAAATCGCGAGGAGAAAATGCATTTATGAAGACGTTAATAGTGTTAGCGCATCCAGAACCACGGTCTTTCAACGCTGCGTTAAAAGACGTAGCTGTCGAAACGCTGCGCGAACTCGGTCATCAGGTTCAGGTGAGCGATCTCTACGCGATGAATTGGAAGGCTGAGCTGGGCATTGGTGACTTCCCCGAGGATCGCGCCGATCCTGACTATCTCGATCTTTCCCGCGAGCAAGAACATGCGTTTGCAAACGGTTCCTATACCGACGACGTGAAGGCTGAGCAAGCGAAGGTCATGTGGGCTGACTTGGTGATTTTTCAGTTTCCTGTGTGGTGGTTTTCGATGCCCGCCATTCTGAAAGGCTGGGTCGACCGGGTATTGAGCCGGGGATTCGCATACTCATCAGGACACAAGTATGGATCGGGACTACTTAAGGGAAAGAAGGCCATGCTTTGTCTAACCACGGGCACCGCAAGCAGCCTTTATACCCCGGCGGGCATCGATGGCGACTTGCATCACGTACTCTGGCCTATCCATAACGGCATTCTGGCCTATACCGGTTTCACAGTTCTTCCCCCGTTCGCTGCATGGATGCCGGCGCAGCTCAGCGATGACGAACGTCAGCAATATCTGAATTCATATGCCGATTACTTGCGAAGCCTGGAAGCGGTGCAGCCGCTATTTTTTCACCCCCGTGAAGACTATGACGACAACCAGCAGCTGAAGCCTGGGATTGAAGCCCGCTCTGGTGTGCAGTGGAATCCACGTGCAGGACAGAGTTTTGAACAGGCTGCATCCCATTTTTCGGTGCAACCGAAGTCCAAAATCTAATTCTGACAGGAGAGAAATCATGGCAGTCATCATGCTGGCAGGCACCGGAAAAATATCCAATGCGATTGCTCAGACATTGGTTCTGACGGCAGGCGCGACCGATTCAATCTCACTGGTAGTGCTGGGCCGCAAACTTGAACATGCCGAACAGACTTTAGGACAAGCTCAGGCCATCGCGAGCTGTTCGGGTAGGAAAATCACTGGCGAAGCTTACGCCGTGGACTGGCAGGATCCGCAAAGCGTGCGGCCCGCCCTCGAGCAATGGGAGCCGGATCTCGTGGTGCAGATGGCCAGCGAACAGCCGCCCTCAGAATTGGGTAACGACGATGCTTGGTCTCAACTGGTTAAAGACGCCGGCTTTGGTATAACACTGCCCTTGCACTTGCCGCCGTTACGCACCGTCTGCCTTGCGATAGAGTCTCTGGGTAAGCGCATACCTGTTCTCAACGCATGCTTTCCTGACCTGGTAAATCCAGTCGCTGCACGGCTCGGCTGGCCTGTCGTAGGAGGTTTCGGCAACTTGGCGACGGTGGCCGCTATTGTTCGGGCGCAATGGCCTGCTGTCGAGAATGCCCGCTTCTTCGGATGCCACCATCATCTATCAAGATTTCTGAACAAAAACCTAGAGCTTGAGCACATGCCCCGGTGCTTTACGGCACACGACGAAGTAACGCCTCTAGAGCTGCTGAAGGTTTTACGTTCCGCTCCCAAGCCTGCCGATATCAGCACTCTCACAGCGGCCACCGCAACATCCATGATTAGGGCGCTATGTGGTTTGGATGCTTATTGGAAGGGCATTGTTTCAGGGCCACAGGGCAAGGTCGGTGGATTCCCTGCTGAGATCAAGTCGAAGGCGTTCGAACTTGACGTCGAAGGGCTGGATTTTCCGGCACTGGAGCAGTGGAACATCGCTCAGGAGAGCGGTGACGGGGTGTTGGTCAATCAAAATCTGGAGTACACACCGGCTGCGGTTGAGCTGATCCGTCGTCATGTTCCGCACTTCAAAGCATCATGGTCAGTCGATGATATCTCGATCAGCACGCTAATCGATATGACCAGACAGCTCAAGAATCGCTTGAAGTCGCTAGGCTAGACGATGGCTGGGCAGGCTTGACGCGACTGGCGCTGAGCGACTGAGCTACGATCATTTATTCGTCAGTCGCTAGAAAGTGATCAGGATGGAAGGCACGCCAAAGGCTAAGAATTCAGCCGCTGATATGTTGGACGAAGTCATTACCAGAGAGTCCCTGTTCGAGCAGGCTTGGACGATGCCAATGACCAAAATTAGCTCGCGCTACGGAGTCTCCTCCAGCTATCTCACGAAGGTCTACATCAGCCTGAATATTCCAAGACCGCCCGTTGGCTACTGGGCGCAAGTCGCGGTAGGGAAAGCTAAAGCTCGCCCGGTCTTGCCTGAGGCTCAACCAGGCGATTCAACTGTTTGGAACAGAAATGAAGCACCGCTTCAGGTTGCGCGATCCTCACCCATAAAACGAAAGCAAATGAGCCGGAAGGCACCGCTCAACTCTGACATGCAACCTCGTAGGCACCCACTTTTACTGAGTATTGAAGATCACTTCAAGAAAGTGCGGGAAAGCGAGAACGGCTACGATAGGCCTACAAAACGTGCGATGGCGGATTTAATAGTAAGCCGCAGTGGGGTCACTCATGCGGTCGACTTCGCAAACCAGTTGTTCCTCGCGTTTATGAAAAAAGGCCTTACGGTTACCTTGAGCGATCCTGCCGAGCGCATGAGCCGCGAACCAGTTGATCATAGGGACAAGCCGTCATCGAGATACGTCTATCCCTCGCTTTGGCAGCCCCAACGTCCGACAGTGGTTCATGTTGGAAGTGTTGTTTTTGGTTTGTCCATTTACGAAATCAGCGAATACGTTGAAGTCAAGAGCGTAGACAAAAGGTTAGTCCGGCTGGGTTCGCGTCCAGAGAGAAAACGCGTTGCCCCCTATCGAAACGAATGGGTAATGAGCGCCGACATGCCCAGCGGTCGGCTGTGCCTTCAAGTTTACTCCCCGTACTATCGGGCAGAGTGGGTTCAGAGCTGGAAGGAAGACAAGCCTGGCGATCTGATCAGTAAGATCCCAAGCATCGTGAAGCTTTTGATCGCTGAAGCTCCAGGGCTTGCGGAGAAAGTGAAGCTTGAACGGGAGAAAGCCGAGCTCGAGTGGCAAAAGCACCAATTACAAATGGCGGAATGGAAAAGAAAAGAGGAGGAAAAGCGCCAACTCAAGGCCATACAGGAAAGTCGCGAGCAACTGGAAGCCGTAATCCAGACGTGGGCAAAAGTGAACAGTATTCACGCATTTTTCGCCGATATCGAAAAGTCAGCACAACGATTGGATGGTGTGTCGAGAGAGGCGGTCATGGAGCGGCTGGCCAACGCGAAGGAATTGATCGGCGACCTTGATGCGTTAAAGCACTTCGCTGACTGGAAACCACCACTGCTCCAGGACGGCGAGTAGAACGCCCAGCTTTCACAGTGGGTGAGTGCGCGTGGAGTTAAAATGTGAGTGCGGAAGAATACAATCGGACTCAAATCGTGACGCTGAGATTTGCCAGCAGCGCTTTTCCTCCCAAAGTCACTCAGCTCCCAAGGGCTTTCCAGCGGGAATGTTTAAGGGCGTCAGACACGCAGCTGCTTTAGCCTCTTGCAGCCGTTGTTCGGCGTACGTGACTGAATCATCATTTGGAGTCGGATAACCTGCTGCTGAAAGAGCCTCTGCGCGCTCTTCAATGAGCAGGCGCTCAGGATCACGAGCGACTTGATAGACTCTTCCTGGTACGCGCCAAGTTGCGTCCATTCGTGGCTCCTCAGGGGCTGACCGACATACTCTCCACCCGGTTTCGTCGGGATCTTTCAAGAGCAGGCATCCACCACAATTGGGCACGTGGTTAGCGATCTCATAATCACGCCAGTCCAACATAGCTGCGCCATCAATGCCGAGCGGCTTGCGCTCAATCAGCCAGGCTACAGCGTTGATAACCTGACCATGCGAAAACGCTACGATGTCTTGAGCGGGATGTTCAGCAAGACGCTCCAGGAAAGACTGAGCTCTAGCTATGAAATCTAGAAATGACTCAGCGCCTTCACCATCCATGAAACCAGGATCTGCTTTGGCCCAATACGCCTCCACCCATTCGCGCCGATCAGCGACGGTTGTGCCAGTGCACCGCGCGGGTTCAAGGTAAGTGAATTCTTGGATGGGCCAAGTTTCAAAAGGGATATGAGGAAACAACGCTGCGGTCGCCATAGCGGTTGAGTGCGCTCGGGTGAAAGGCGAGGCAGCGATCAGAGCCGGAGCATGGTTGAACGACAATGCCACCAGCTGCGCTTGCTCAACTCCTCTCGGGGTGAGAGTAATGGTCGCGTGATCTAAAGTGGCTTCGCCCGCGTTCGCAGCGCTTTCTCCATGTCGTATTAGTCTCACATGCTTCATTTACGAACTACTCGCACAGATTCGGCCATCATTTCTCTTAGATCCCCAAGGTTACTGGTACTCAACCCTCAATCAAGAAGCCTCGACAGCAATCCCTCAATCTGGGTGCCGGCATGCTTGAATTTCAGCTCTTCGAGCTTAGCTTCCCTTCGTTCGCCGGTGAGCAAGCTGAGTCCGTGAAGCGCATTAAGCAACTTCTGAGACTCACCAATTTCCGAACGCAAAGTCAGCCAGGTAGTGTTCACTCGACGAGCTAACTCGTCGGCCTCATGGCTCAAGCGTTGTGACTCAATTAGCATGTTAGCGGTGGTGGTGGCCTTAAGATGACCTAAAGCCTGCTCAAGTTCGTCCAGTAGCTCGGTAACAGCCTCCGATTGGTCAAGTGACACGGGGCGCCCCTCCACATAAATCGTGTCCGCCTGAACGCAATAGACAGCTAGTGGCCCTTCACCCCCTCCGGTGCAATCAAGTGCAAGAACGTTCCCTAGCCGAACAGGCTCTGGAATCCAGGTGTGCCCCGTGCACACACGCCAGACCCCTTTGACACCTTCTCGATGGTGCTTTTTGATCCGCTCGCGCCCCCATAGCGCGATCTCTTCTACAGCAGGGATTGATATGTCTCGAGTGAACTCGACCCATGACATCCCGGCAGGGACATCAGCATGAACAACGCCAACCAAACCGCGAGCGGACTCGATTTCTATGACTGTGGGAAGGCTCTCGAGCTTCCCAATGACCATCTCTTTCGATTCGTCAGCGATGGTCGACCACCAGCCTGCACCATGAGCCACATAACGAGCGCAGGGGTTTTCCCTGTAAGCGTTGATAAGCATCTGCTCATGGTTACCTTGAACGGTGAAGAACCACGGCTCACCAAGAAGCTTCAGACCGTCGAGGACTCCAGGCCCGCGATCTATGAGATCACCCACCCCAATGACTCGGTCGATAGTTTTGTCGAAACCGAGCTTCAATAATCCTTTGTAGAGATCAATCGACTTGAAGTGAATGTCACCGATAACGAAGTCGCGACCGACCTCGTTCCGGGGAAGCCTCAGGACTTTCTGACTCATGCGCGGGTTCCTTCCTCAATGGTCACCTACCAAGTGACCAAACCCGTATTGTCCACCCCGCGACTGCACCTTCCAACAGAAATATGGACAGACAGGATGACTACACTCCATTGCGCAGTGCTGAAGGTATCCCTGGAGTTTCTTCCGTCGATGGAAATAACGAGAGCAAGCGGAGCGCGCAGGCCAGTCAGGTCGGAGGCGCGAGGATGGAAGCCCAGAGGGCCATGACTTGGCGTCAGCCATGGCATGGTTTACGACAGCCGCCCCGATAGGGCGCGCCATAAACCGCGATTTGCTCAGATTTTCTTCAGCAGTCGCTCGAGCGTCTGGGCATTACGTAAACGGACGGAACCGGCTGATAGCTGTCTGGCGCTAGACTTCTATCAGGCCACCTGAATCGCATAGGAATGCGCCCTGCAGATCCAAAAGTAGCTACGTGGGATTGCACTTTTCTCCGGCCTTATTTGCCTTGGAAGCGGCTTTCACTGCTTCGCTAACCAGCTTTCCATTTTGAGGGTTCATTGACTTATCCGGGCCATGCAACTCGTAATAGCCAGCAGGGCCATCCGGCATCAACTCTCTGCTGTAGCTCTTGAACACATTACAGGAAGTGGTTGCGCCGCAGCTCTGAATAGAAAGTGAAGCGATACAGTTTTCGGCAAGCTTCTTCAGCTTTGTCATCTCCGCTTCCACAGTCTGTGCCTGCGCATCCGCCACAATTAGCAGCAAAGCTACGCCTAAGACTTTTTTCATCAAAACACCTGCTCTCTTCTTTAGTTGAGGGCAGACCTTACCTCTGCGAAGTTAGAGCAACCACTCAAAACCGCGTCAGAAACTGCATGAGCGAATGCAGAAGAAACGGTTGGTCGAGTGGGATGGTTACGCCAGGGTGAGTCAAGGATCGCTGATGTTCTGCCGGCTTAGGTATTCCAATATTTTTGGACAGTGCTTCGCGCAACGCCGAGCTTTTCGGCGATTGTTTTCCTGTCGAAACCTTGCGCTTTCAGGGCTCGAATGTAATTCGCATTAACGGGCCGCTTTGGCTTGCCTTGGGAGCGCTTGATGAGCTTTCCGTCACTAAATTGCTCCTCCACCAACTGCCACCCTCCAGACATCTCGAATTCCCTGATTCGCATGGCAGTACGTTGCAAAGCCTCGGATGGAAGTTCGTCACCCTGCGCAGCAATGACGAGAGTGACCATAGTCAAAAGGTCGAGGCCTAGATAGTCAGCGATCTCGTCCAGTTTCTCCAACGTGGCATTCGCTCGGGCCTGCTCAAGCTTCCCCACGTACGTCCTGTGCGTTGCTCCCGCCAACTCTTCGTAACTCAACCCCTGATGAGCACGAGCTCCACGCAATGCTCCTGCCAGCGCTTCTTTCAGATGCATGAGTCGGATCCTCAAAACTGAGGATAGAGCCACGGTAAGCGTGTTTCGATAAACAGACCATAGTGATATTATCGTGACATATGGTTTGCCAAGCAGTCGTTTGATCATAGCGGCGGGATGTTTGGATTGATGATGGATTGGTCATGAGAGCAGCACCTAAGACGCGGCCAGGGACGTCTCGATGGGAGACGCGCTCATCAAGTCCGACCCTTATGGCCCGCGTAAGCCTGCCTGCAATCGTCACTGAGCGACGTCTTGGCAAGAACCAGATCCACTTTTTAAGCGAAGGCAGGGATAGTGAGTGATGAAGTTCGATTGCGTGAAAGTTTCAGGAAAAGTTGACTACGTTCGATCTGTTGATCGAATGAACGGCGGGCATAAAGCTAAAGTCAGCATCGATGGTGCAGTTATCCCGAATTTGCAAGTGTCGAACAAGCTTTATGAAGAGTTAGAGGTCGGCGAGAGTGTAACTTTGTATGGCCTGTTTAAAAGGAACAATGACAAAGAAAAAAACACAGGCATCTTGTACGGCCTAGCGAAGCAAAACGGCGAGAAATCATTTGCAACCCAGTATAGATATCAAGTCCCGCTTTTTCTGACGGTCACTGCGGTCATCGCATTTTTCTTAACTTTCGTCGCCGGCTGGATCGCTTCGATATTTCCAGTGCTGTTTTTCTTCGGAGAAAATTCAGATTATATGTATACCACCACGGTATTTGCAGTAATTGAGTCGAGCTTGGTTGCCGCCTTTTTCCTGTGGAGGGCATGGGTGATGTTCAACGCTACGTCTAATCCTGAAGCTTGGGAAGCTACCGAAGCCGCAGTGCTATCGAGTCGCTTCAGTAAGCTGCATAAGTAATAGTCCTGTACGTAGGGCCCCGGCCTCAGGATCGCTGCGCCAGACTGACCTTTTCTTGCGAGTATCGGGCAAGCGGAGCGCGCAGGCGTGCTGGATGAGCGCCCAACGGGCTGAGACGCGGCGCAGCCGTGGCTCAGTTCTCGCCAGCCTTCCGCCGCAGGCGGCACGCCATAGCTACTGCCCGATATCAAATCAACAAGGATGCGGCTGAAATGACCCACGATGAACTCCGTCAGCTTGAGGGCGCTAGGCGAAGGACGCTGTGGGCCCTTGCCAGCCTCCGTCCTGGCGATCCCACTGCATCCGACCTCCTTGCCATCCTTGATGATCTCGACGACCAAGAGCGAAACGACACCCCCTGTAGCGATAAGCCACTCGACCTCATAGAGGTTCGTAACTCTGTCTCGGTGATGCGCCATAACTCCGGCATCGACATCATTTTGGAGCAGACTATTCCGCAGCCCTGGCGAGAACGCTTTCTGCAAGCGAGCATCGGATCAACCAGAATTCCTGAGGGGCCCTACGCCGCAGACTGGGATAAATTTCTGACTGAATGGGAGCGTGAGATGCAGCATCTGAAAAATCACCGAGCTGCACAGGCTCCTACCAGCTAGAACGGCTGGTTCGAGCGATGGCGGCGGAGGCATACAAGCAGTCGGTGGAGCCGCTGAAATCACAGCCTTCAAGCAGGAGCAGCAACGTGGAACGGCCTTCGTTTTTTATTGATTTTGAAGCCTCTGGAATAGCTCCTGATAGCTATCCTATCGAGGTCGCCGTCGTGTCGAGTGAGACCTCCTTCAGCTCGCTTATCAAGCCAGTCCGGTACTGGACGCACTGGTCGTTCGATGCGCAAGACATGCATGGTCTCACTCAGGATCATTTGCTTCAGGAAGGTGATACCCCACACACCGTGGCTGATCGAATGAATCAGCTGTTTTCAGGGCAGGTGCTTTGCAGCGACTCACCTCAAGACAGTTTTTGGTTCGATGTGCTTTTCGAGGCCGCAGATCTGATGCCCACCTTCGAGTTGAAGCCTTTGGAGGTTTTTGTGGGCCGGGAGGCTGCCAGTGAAATCTACCGGCGACTGCCGACAGCCAGGCATCACCGAGCTCTAAATGACGCGACTGCTTTGATGAACGCCTGCCGTGTTTTTTTCGAAGCTTGAACTATCAGAGGGGGGGGATACCCGCCCTCAGCTATGCGAAAGCGATGAGTACATTGAGCTTAGTTGAAGCTCAGCTTGTGCGACCGCTCGAACCGAAGGCAGGTGATCACGTGCCTAGTAGGCATGGCAAGCGGAGCGCGCAGGCGTGTGGGATGGATGCCCGAAGGGCCGAGAAGCCGGCGTTTGCGCCAAGGCTCGGTTTACGACAGCCCATCCCCGAAGGGGCACGGCCTAACGCCAGTCGCGGGAACAGAGGCCAAGACCATACTGCGAGGATTTTTCGATGGGAATGACAGACGATGACGACACTGTCTACTGCGACGTCCAGATGTCTTTAGCGCAGGGCCGCGAGCTGCTCCAACTGGTTAGCGCATTGAGGAAGTCAAAAGCCCATTCGACTCTCGACAGGGTTTTCGAGCGCATGCAAGACGAGCTCAGCGCATCGATTGATATCGTCGAAAATCCACCGACCTGGGGCCCTTGGGGTCGACGCACCACTTAGCACTGGCACCACGCTACATCCAGACTAGCGACTACCCTCGCTCAAGGTTTGCGTACGCAGCCACGCTTCCACTTTTTGCCATCGGCCAACCTTGCAAAGCTGTGACCTTGCTGTATCTAGAATCTCAAGCAGTCGCTGTGTTTACGCACGAGAGGGGAACCAAACATCAACCTCGACACTGCAGTGGATGAGCTTGCTCAGTGCCTATCACGGCGAGACGGCCCGCTTCTCAGTACCCTGTCCAAAAAAAACCAGCAGTGATCAGCCATGGAGATATGCTTGCATTCCCTCCCGGAGAGCTGCGTTAGACCATATCGGCGATTAGTTAAGGGGCATCTGGCGATGCGCATTTTCCGTATTGATTTATTCTGATTTACTCATTTTCCGGCAAAAGTCACTTCAATAAGCTTTCATCAATGGCGGGTGGAGCTTCACTTGAGGTTCTGATCGGGTATCGGGGAATGTGCAATGCCAGTTATTTTGCAGGGCTCAACATGGAAAAAATGGGATCTCCACGTCCACACCCCAGAGTCGTTGGTTCACAACTACCCCGGTGAAAAGGAGGTGGCGTGGGAAGCTTTTCTATCCGATCTAGAGGCGTTGCCACCTGAGTTTAAAGTTTTAGGCATCAATGACTATCTGTTCGTAGATGGCTATGCCCGCGTTTTGCAGGAGCGGCAGAGGGGCCGTCTTGCGAATATTGAGCTTGTTCTTCCCGTTGTTGAGCTTCGACTAGATAAATTTGGTGGCATTCTTGAGCAAGGCGACGAAGGATACAGGCCTTCGAATTGGAGTCGTATTAACCTCCATGTCGTTTTCGATCAGATCGACCCGCAGCTCATTCGAGAGCAATTTATGCCTGCCATCTCTCATGGGTACTCCCTTGTACCTGGATCCCCTGGCGGGCGATGGGCTGGTGTCATTACAAAGGCCAATCTGATTGAGCTTGGGGAGCGTGTCGTTGCCTCAATGCCAGAAGCTATGAGGGGGAGGGCTCCGTCACCTCTAAGGGTCGGTTTCAATAATCTCAACGTTAGCTTTGATGCAGTTCGCGCAGCTCTTAAAACGCAGCATTTTCATGGCAAGCACATCATTGCGATAGGCAAGAGCGAGTGGGACAGTCTGCGTTGGAATGATCATACGATCGCGGACAAAAAAACGGTCATTAACGAAGCCGATCTAGTTTTCACTGCTGCAGCCAATCCTGAGGCTTACGTGAGGGCTCGTGATGGGTTAAAGGCTGCTCAGGTCAACGCGCGCCTCCTTGACTGCTCCGATGCGCATTCGCTTAGTGCGTCGGGTGACAAAGACCGTGTTGGAAACTGTTTCACTTGGATCAAGGCTGACGCCACATTCCAGGGGCTCGTTCAAGCGATCCATGAGTTCGATGATCGCGTGTACGTCGGCGATTCCCCGCCTAAACGAATGAAGGTTGAACAGAATAGAACCAAATTTATAAGCTCAATAAAGGTGGGAAAGGTCGCAGACTCGGGCCTTGCCGAACCGTGGTTCGATTTGGACATCCCGCTCAACCCTGATTTGGTGGCAATCATCGGTAACAAGGGCAGTGGTAAAAGCGCTCTATCCGATGTCATCGCTTTGGTCGGTAACACAAAGCACTACGCGAAGTTTTCATTCCTGAAAAACACGCGGTTCCGTAGCCCAAAGCGCAGATTTGCGGAACATTTCTTGGGATCCTTGACTTGGCTAGATGGCTCCGTAATGGAGAAAACCTTGCAGGAAGATCCTGAGCCAAGCAGCGTCGAGCGGGTTAAGTATCTTCCGCAAAGCTACTTGGAAGACTTGTGCAATGAATTGGGGGAGGGTGGATCGACAACGTTTGATGCGGAGCTGCGAAAAATCATTTACTCCCACGTTCCCGAGGAGGAGCGGCTTGGTAAAGCGTCCATGGATGAGCTCTTAGATTTCAAGGTTGCAGAAATTGAGCAGGCTCGTAAAGGCGTTAAAGAAAGCATCAGTAAGATCAATGCAGAAATCATTGAGGCAGAACGCAGATCGACAAATGATTTCTTGAGGTCGCTGCATGAGTTAGTGGTGTCCAAGCAGGGAGAAATCGCTGCGTTGGAGGAGGCCAAGCCTCAGCCGGTGCTCGACCCGAGTGCTTCAGCTGAAGCTCTGGCTGAGTCGAAGCAAGCCGCTCAGCAAGTTGATGTTCTCGAAGATGAGGTTCGAAAGATTGAGGCTGAGGAGGCGGCGCTCAAGACCACGAGAGCAACGGCACTTAAAAGAGAAGCGATCGCCAAAAGGGTCTCCACCGCCCTTACTAATTACCGCAAGCAGCATGCGACCTTCGTTGCTGAACTGAAAGACTTACTCGCCGATCTTGATGCAGAGCTGCCAATTGATTCCTTGGTGCAGTTAAAGGTCGATTCAGGGCCGGTTGAAGCCATCGCTGTAGCGGCACAAACGCAGGTCGCTGCGATCGATGCCGATTTGAAAAATGAAGATCAAGGTAGTATTTCGCATCGAAGATCTCTTACGACGGCCCAGCTGGTTGAGGCCAAAGGCATGCTTGGAGAGGCGCAGCGACTTTATGTTCTCTACAAAGAAAATTTAGCGAATTGGGAGCGCGCCAGGGCGGAACTGATTGGGTCACCTGATAAGTCAGGTAGCCTTTTACAACTGCAGGCTGAAATAGCGTCTCTGGCGCTCTTGCCAGAGCAGCAAGCGAGGCGTCGTGCCGAACGCTCAGAGAAGACTCGTGAGATGCATGGTTTGATTCAGGCCATGGTTGATGAATACGGCAGGCTTTATCTCCCTGTGCAACGCTTCGTTAATTCGGATGAGCAGCGAGAGCTCAATTTACCTCTGGATTTTCAAGTTCGGATCGAAGAAAAAGGTTTTTCCGAGCAGCTATTGAGGCGCATCAATCAAAGGGTTAGAGGTTCTTTCATGGGCGTCGACGAGAGCTCTCAGAGGTTGCGTAATCTGCTGCTCGCTTCCAGTTTCGAGACTCCGGATGAGGCAGTTGCCTTCGCAGACATGATTGATGATCTACTTCATTTTGATCGTCGAGAAGGAATGCCTGAGAGGACGATTCTCCTGACCGACCAACTCGCACGAACCGTCACTGCGCAGGATCTTCTAGATTATCTGTACTGCCTAGACTACTTGGCTCCTCGATATTCTTTGACCTACGAAGGGCAGGAAATAGGCCAGCTTTCACCTGGCGAGCGTGGGCTGCTGCTTTTGGTTTTTTACCTTTTGGTCGATGAGGATGACATACCGATTGTCATCGACCAGCCCGAAGAGAACCTGGATAACCAGACCATTTTTCGCGTTCTGGTTAAGTGCATCAAGCGAGCGAAAGAACGCCGGCAAGTAATTATGGTGACGCACAACCCGAACCTCGCAGTGGTTTGTGATGCTGAACAGATCATTTATGCGGTATGTGATAAGGCTGCGAGCCGATTCGATTATGAAGCCGGTGCGATTGAGCATCCTGACATCAAAGCCCGCGTGGTCGAAATTCTTGAAGGTACGGAGCCGGCTTTCAAGAACCGGCAGGGTAAGTATCGATTGCAATAGACCAATGGCTTTGCGGAGCATAGCAACGGATGTGCTTACGGTAACGGCCCGCCTTTGCACGCTTAGCCATGGGTATGCTGGTGGTATGAGTAGGTATGTTAGGAGCCAAACCGGGCACTCATTATCTGCGACGGCCCATACGAGCTGGTTTTTTTCACTAATGGATTAGCCGTTGAAAGCACTTCCTATTTCGATGTTTGAGCTACTCGCCTTGGCGCTGCCTTGGGGGCTTAGCTTCATCGACCACTATCCCTATCAAGGCTGCGCCGAGGAGGAAGGATGGATTTCCGACGATGGCGCCACTTGGGGGGTGGTCTGCTATAGCCCAGAAGCAAACACTTATTCTAGCTTGGTGGTCAGACGCAGAATCGATCTCGTTTGGACGGTCATATATGGCGTAGGTGGCTTCGCACTATTCGAGGAAGCTAAAGCTCAAATTACGAGTCGATTGGAAGAGGGAAGGGCTCTTGAACCGTTGCCTCCAAGCACGCCAAGGCGACAACATCTTTTCGCAGGTGCTTCAGAGGATGCTGGCTCACTCTTCAGGTTGCTAAGACGAAAATCAAAAGCTCAGACAGCTTGGGTGTTAGGTCATCTTTACCTTTCGATGCCTAAGCCCGATCAGAACTTCGTAACCGATTTTCGCTCGTGCAATTTCCACACGAGACTATGGGAGCTTTTACTTCTGGCTTCCTTTCGTGAGCAGGGATGTTTTGTTAGTCAGGATCATCCCTCTCCGGATTTTCAAATACGGCGCCGAAGCGGTGATGGAGCCTGGATCGAAGCTGTTACCGCTAACCCACCGGATGCGGATAGGTATGATCATGTTGATAGCCCGCTGGCACCTATTCCAAACGATCCTAGAGATCGGTGCATGGGAGGGGCGGCAGTTCGCTTGCATAAAACATTAAGAAGCAAGATCGACCGGCGATATGACCAGTATTCGCATGTTCAAGGTCAGCCTTTTGCGATAGCCCTGGCGGACTTCCATGCGCCGGGATCGATGATGTGGAGTCGAGAAGCGCTGATCACCTATCTGTACGGCGAATACGCAGAGGTACAAAATCTGGAAGGTGTGCAAGCCGCAGTAAGCGTTACCGTACAGGCGCTTTTGGATAATGAAGGCACCCCTGCGGGCCTATTTCGTTCCGGGGAAAATGACGGCCTCTCCGCAATTGTCTTTAGCAACGGATGTACCATCGCCAAGTTCGGGCGAGTTATGCAGACTATGAGTGGCATCGACTACGGTTTCACGCGTACCCGCGTCGGCATGATTTTCGACCGGACACCTGGCGTGTTAGAGGGCATTCCCTTCTGTCTTGACGTCAGCAGTCGAGAGTACCAGGAGCTTTGGCCCCAACGTTACGAGCCTTGGTCGGCTGAGCTCGAAATCTTTCACAATCCCTTCGCTACGTACCCTTTCCCTAAAAACGTTTTACCGGAAGCGCAGCATTGGTTTCGAAGGGACGGATCAATTGTCTGTGAAGCTTTTTACGAGACGTCTGTTCTTTGGTCGGAAACTCATGTGACGAACAAAAACTAAGCTGGCGGGCCAACAAAACGAGCTTGGGTTACCGCCAGATTTTATCGATCAAATGTCGGTAAGCTTTCAAAACAGGCGGAATGGATTGGTGTACTTACTGGCTTTGCGCAGATACCTGGAGGCTAAACGCATCCCCGCACCTACAAATTTCACTTTTTGAAGCGTCCCCTGCCGATCGTGGAGAAAGTGGAACTGGGCATCCAGCTTTGAAAGTTCGACCAGAAGCAGCTGGCGGCCTTTTTCATCCAAATGGGGGTTACAAAGCTCATCGTCGATTGCTTTTCGGTAACCACGGTACTCTCTCTTCATCGCCTCAGTTCTCCAAGCTGACGTCACCGGCATGACAAGGCAGAGTAAAGCAGTCCCGTCGAAGGCAGCGGCCACAGCTGTTGTGCTGAGCAAGCCATCGCGCCATAGACCTCCTATTATTAGAAAGGGAATGCTGACGACTACCGCCAGAAAAACTGGTTGGGTCGGGTAGGCTAGCAGTGGATGAGGGCGATACCGTATTTTTCGCATAGAGCTTCCAAGGCTTTGATAGGTGATGAGATATTGGCAGTTGTGACAATGCTTGTCTTGCCAAGTGGGTGCTCAAAAATTCAGAGTCAGGAGCGTATGCATTTGGGGCATTTTTACTTTTTATGATCCTGCACTCCTGAAAACATCAGGGTTTACCCAGCTCGCTCACTCAGGTCGCGGCATAGGTAAACATCTTCAAACTTGCGAGGGGCGAACATGACGATTCCGACGCCATGGGGTGTAATTTTCAAAGCGGGAGCATGGTGCTGGCGTCGCATCACCAGAGCACTGCTTTATAAAACCTATTCCGAGGCCCATCAACGGTGGACGAAACGAAACGGTTTCGGCGCTAGGTGGGAAAAGCTTGGAAAACATGTCGAGTATTCTCTCTACCTAACAAAGCCGACCGACGCTGAACCTCGGGTTTCCAAAGTCGCTTTCCGTGCGGTCGATGCTACGGTAGTGAGATTCGATTGCGTATTTGAGGCTGAGGGCGCAGGACTTCGATATCAAGACGCGATAACCGTACATGAGCTAGATCGCTCGCCGGTCGTTTTCAACCTTACGCGCGTTCCTTCGCAAGATTTCCTATCGCACCTCAAGGGTGATATCCGATTTTCCGTGGAGAGCTACCAATTCCGAAAATGCTCGGTAGCACTAGAAGGCAATCAGATACCCGAGTTCGATTCGCTTACCTCGTATCTCAGTCATAACTGGTTGGTAAGTGACACTTGGAATCGCCGGTGGGGCACTTTCTGGAATTGCAATTCGATCACTTACGCGAAGCGAGAAATTGAGATTTATTGGAAATGGGGTTTTGGCACTCGGGGCGGATCTGTTTACACGCCGGGATACAGTAGAACAAATTCGAAGGCACCTTTTTGGTCTTTTGGACGCAGAACGGTGGTTTGGGTGATGTCCAGACCTTGGATCCTAACGATGCAATTCTGGATAGCCATCTGGTCGCGTCAGTTTGTGTTGGATGAAAGTGACCGATTGCGGCGTCGATAATTTTCATTGTCGATGTGGTTTTCTGTATTGACCTGCGGTGGCTTCGAAAATATTTTTTATAGGAATGATCTGTATGACGTTAAGTGCCAGTTACTCAACAGATGGGTCTTTAACTTCTCTTACGGAAGTACGGAAGTCACGCACCTGACCATAGGACACGACCGCCACGGCGTAGAGGGAGGCCCGGGTGGCTTAGACTGAGAGGCAGTTAACAAATCTAATCCCGCGAAGGGTGCGTCTAGATTGCATCGTGTTCTATCTAGCAAAGCGGCCCCCGAGAAATAGGCGCCGAGCGCAAGTGATCGGCGGTCTCAACAGGCGATTTGAGTACATATTGCAAG
This sequence comes from Pseudomonas sp. PB103, assembly GCF_009764635.1. Classification (NCBI taxonomy): domain Bacteria; kingdom Pseudomonadati; phylum Pseudomonadota; class Gammaproteobacteria; order Pseudomonadales; family Pseudomonadaceae; genus Pseudomonas; species Pseudomonas sp. PB103. The sequence goes on from NZ_RWIL01000002.1 coordinate 159,767, forward strand.
CCCTCAACGGGCGCAGCCGAAACTCGTTTGCTGCTTTCGCTGCTTTCGCTGCTTTCGCTGCTTTCGCTGCTTTCGCTGCTTTCGCTGCTTTCGCTGCTTTCGCTGCTTTCGCTGCTTTCGCTGCTTTCGCTCCTTCGGATCTAAGTGCCAGGCTCGATTACCCAAGCGAGTCTCTTACGATGTAAACGAGATTTTTACAACCGCCCACCGCTCGGTGATGGATACTCTGTCGCACCGATCCCATCGAATCTGTCTTTTTCTTAAATCTTTTTGGTTGATCGCATCATTTTTTCACGTTGACTCGTTCCATGCCTGAGAGTGGAAGGGGCATATAGCAAGCCATGCGTATCCTACATGTTTGATATCCACGCTGCGTATAAACTAAGCGTGGAGCATCGAGCTTTGAGTTTGAAGATACGTATTAATGGCGTTTTTAATTATGAGTCTAGTGTTTTTTAGGATCTTATATGGGGATGAGTTATTTCGGGTGCGAGATTCGGCGTTTTGGTGGGGCTGGTGCTGGCAATAGGGTGGTTAACCATGTTATCAATAATCGACCGCACAAAGCTTGCTTTTGGTGGGCTGTTATGTGTGGTAATGGGTAGTGGTTATTTATCATAATTTTTGTAGAAGTCTAGAATCACGATTAGAGTACGCAGAAAATTTAAAGCGGCTATAAAGGTTCTCCATATTTTACGTTTAGTCAGCATGTTAATTTAACTCCTATTTCGATATGGTTTACGGGTGTAGAGCAAAGTTATTTTCAACTTCTACCCCATAAAATTTCAGTCAGTTCCTCTCTTACCTCAGAAACCTCAAATGATGCTATCGAGTCGGGTGCAATATCCATGATGGTGTCGAAATAGCAAAATGCTTTTTTACTCATATCGCTATCGTGTAGTTCGATGTGATACTCATAGTCTGCCGAAAACCGTGAGCGCATAATAGGTATATTTAAATCGCGAATCTTTTTATAGGTTTTCAGCGTTAAATATGCGCTAAACATGCAGCTGTCAAATATCTTGTTTTTGTGTATTCGTGTTACGTCTATCTGTCCGCGTGTACTCGGAATGGTTGAGAAGTTAGTAAACAATACATGCATTGAATCTAATTTTTCTTTGTTAATTTTATTCATATGTTTATAATAGTTGTGCGTGCTGCTGGGCGAGTATTGGCAGGTGCAATCTACGAGCAGAATTATTTTGTCCGATTTTGCCAAGGTTTCGTAGAGATCCCTGTTAAGGTCTAAGAGGATTAGGTCATAATTGTTTTTTATGTCGTCAAAGGTTAAAGTTGCGGATTTTTTGCGGAGGATTATTTCTTCATGATCGATGCATGATACAAAAGCTGGAAAATTTTTCCGTTGCTCGTTTTCCTCTTCTAACCTTAATAATTCCGAAGGGTACATAATAATGTCGTGCTGGTCGTAAAAGTCTACTTTTGAAGCGTGGCGTTCTGAGTTTTTAATGTCTATTCGATCTTTATTGGTATAGCCCCTGAACACTTCATCATTTGCGATGACTGCAACTTTTAAACCAGTTTGCGCAAATGATGTTGCGATTGCCACGGTTATTGGCGACTTTCCAATACCTCCTTTATAAGCTGTGATACTGACCACCTTAGCGTGGGGCCAAGTGATATTAAAAGTTCGTAGAAATTGAGAAAATACGGAGTCAGGAATCTGCACCTTGGAGTCAATACTCTCGTATCCCTGCCAAGACTTGACGCTTCTCTCCACTGCCATGGCAGCTTTCTTTGCAGAAATCCCCTTCGATTTTCTTAGTGCTTTTAACTCTTCAGGTCGAATCTTTCTTGCCATGGTTGTGTCCTCATTTGATTCGCAAAATATACGGCAGTCTTGTTTCACACGAATAGAGGAAAGTGTTGCCTCTTGACGGCTGTGTTTAAGTATGTCCTGTGATGCACTAATGGTTCCGGACACCCAGTTAGGCGAGAGCGTTCAAAACATCGAGGTATCTGACGACCTGCTAGCTCGAACGCGAGGCGTTGGGCCGTGTACTTAAACAAAGCTATAACCAGATGGAAGCAAGCTGCTCGCTCGGTTGTTGAGTCCGCGTGTCGGTGCGTCTACCAACTCCGGCACGCAATGGCGTTACTCCCAAGAGCGACGCTTTGACGCCCGAACGCAGAAAATCAGGAACTACAAGGTCTAATCGTCCGTTACAGGCGCGGGGAGTCTATTTTTTAATAGGTTGACAGCTACAACCGGTGGCGGGTGATCATGCAGTTGGATAGGTACGGCAAGCGGAGCGCGCAGAAGTGTGGGACGGATGCCCGGAGGGCCGAGATGTCGGCGCTTGCGTTAAGGCTCGGTTTACGACAGCCCGTCCCCGAAGGGCACCGCCTAATGCCGGTCGTGGGAACAGAGGCCAAGACTATACTGCGAGGATTTTTCGATGGGAATGACAGACGATGACGACACTGTTTACTGCGACGTCCAGATGTCTTTAGCGCAAGGCCGCGAGCTGCTCCAACTGGTTAGCGCATTGAGGGAGTCAAAAGCCCATTCGACTCTCGGCAGGGTTTTCGAGCGCATGCAAGACGAGCTCAGCGCATCGATTGATATCGTCGAAAATCCACCGACCCGGGGCTCTTGGGGTCGACGCACCACTTAGCACTGGCGCCACGCTCCATCTAGGATAGCAACTACCCTATCTGAAGGTCTGCGCACGAAGCCAAGCTTCCACTTTTTGCCATCGGCCAACCTCGGAAAGCTTTGACTTTCCTGTATCTAGAATCTCAAGCAGTCGCTGTCTCTCCGCACGAGAGGGAAACCAATCATCAATCTCGACGCTGCAGTGGTTGGACTCGCTCAATGCCCATCTCACGATCATGTCCGCAGCGGCTCTGTAGTGATCTGCCATGAACAGACGATAGCCATCCACAGACCAGCCGCGCTCCGCCAGCCCATCGGTCACGTCGATGATGCCAAGGTCACCAAAGTAGGCTGTGGTGTCAGGATAATGGATACCTGCCAACGACACCTTGGCCACGCCGGACTCCCGATCAAAATAGGAAAGGAAATGCCACCCACCCGTGGTGCTTCCAGGATGGGGGAAATTGATAGCGGCTTTACCTGTTATGTAGTTTTCTCGGGATGCGCGTTTGAGGTCAAAGTCGAACAGAGGCTGCTTCATGTAAGTTTCCGTAACCGAATCAGCCTTTGATGTATTCCATGCGCTTAACGATCGTCTTCATCCAGCTCTGCGATCAGCTAGACGCTTGGCCTTCGAGGGGGAGTGTTCCATTTGGCGACGGAATTTTAAACGATCATTTTTCTCTTGCTCGCTCGTATTGCGAGGCTACCCGCGCGGCTGCATAAGCGGCGGAAAACTCAGTTTGTTCAAACGCATCCTGTATGAGGCTCGCGTTGAGAGCAGAGAACACTCGATGGCCCTCACCAGGCTCAACAGCTTCTAATTGGGCACAATGGGTACCTAAGAGTCGGATCGCTTCTCTCTCGCAAGACTCGTCCATCCTGGTGCCGTGGTGGGACTCTACCAATAGCATGTAGATCGTCCAGATTCTTCTTGCAGAAGTCTTCGTCAAGTCTTCATCTAGACCTGCCATCAGTATCAGGAGAGTTATTGCCTGGAGGCCGTGAGGGGGAGCATCCTTTTTCATGGCCGCTTTGACATACCAGTGCCTCAACAGCGCAGCCAGTCCGATGTCGGATAGCGACCGCTCTATAACGAGAGCGCGAAGCACAGCAGCAGCATGTGCCAGTGATTGCTCAAATGGTGAGCGATAGTCCCACAGCGCTGAGGCTATAGAAATAAATCCGGGTTCCGCATCAAGCATTTCCACGGCTAGACGTACGCTCTTGGCCGAATTTAGTAACGGAGGGAGAAGCACCATAATATCGGGTAGATGCACAACTACACCGACACGCCACTCACAGAGTTGCGCCATTTTGCGGGCCTTATCAATAGGGGTAATCAGTCCTACCTCTACCAGCGCGGCCAAGACATCAAGTGTGCAGATTCCATTAGGATCGGACTTTCCGGCACAAAAAATTCGGAAAGCAAAGTCATCAGAGTAAAGTCTGAACCGTTCGGGCTCTGCCGCGCAGATCTCTACAATCTGTGTATTGCTTCGGCCAACCGGTGCAGTATTAGAGGCCCTGTTGACTCCTCCTGACGACGACGGCTGCAGAATTGAAGCGAGATGGGGCTTCAAGGACTTTTGTAGGCCCAGGCACTTGCCACGCATTGGACTTCCATACATCGGGTTCGTGAACTCTGCAAGCTCCTCCATGGTGGCTTTGGATATCGCAATTTTCCCGAAGAAATTGACAATGGGTTCGATCAATTCCAAATCGTAGAGTACGAGCAGTGCCGTCCAGTCCAGTAAGGGAACAAGTTGCCGTAGAGCCTCAGCACCAAGAGGCTGCCAAGCAAGCTCGCTATTCATGGAAAGATGGTACTTTCGATCATCACGGCTCGACACCTTCGCAGTTTCCCAGAGGTGCACGACATCGCAGATGGAGGACAGAACAAATCGAGGACGCCATGAGAACGGAATGACTGTGAAACCTTGCTGCAAACCGTATTCAAGCCGACTCTGGAGCGCTTCCTGATCTGCGGTTATGCCTATAAGAGACTTGAGACTTTCTACCAACTCTGTGGCAGAAGAACCTTCCCGAATTTCCCCTCTCCTAAGCATTCGAGAATTGGGGAATTTCTGGAAAAACGCATTTGCGCGTGTCTGAAATTGCTCACGATCGCTGGCAAGATCGAGGTCAGTGATCGCTAACGTGGAGCTCAAATGCATCATCAGGTAGGCGCCTTCCTGGCTCTCCACATTTTGATCCACCAAGTCACCTGCCCGAATAGCAAGCTCAACAAGCCTGCTGCTGGTCTGATCCCCAAATTGGATGAGTGCAAACAGTAATTTCACACACTCTAGCCGTTCATGTTTGGTTTCTGCGGCTTCAAATACCTTCTCCGCCGCCTCCACGGCGTCCTCAACGTAGCCACACCTTGTAGCGATAGTTACGTAAGTGTTGAGTGCAACCTGATCGTCAGTTCCTTTGGCTAAAATGCCCTGCAATCGGTCTCGTGCTTGTTCTGTTTCTCCAAGATGATCGAGTGCCAATGCTTCGAAGGCTGCCATCCGATCCCCAGGCTCAGCCCGAACCCTTTTGCTCTGACAGAGTTCTAGAAGTGCCTGCCAGTCTTTCAGCGTCACCAACGCGATCCCCAATCGGGCTGCCATCTCTGGAGAAAGCAACAAGTGCTCTGTGATTTTCTCGCATAGACGCACGCACAGCACCGCATACTCAAGATCTGTAGGATCAGCCTCCTGGAATAGGGTGAGCGCAATGCTCAGAGGTCGGCCCAGCTCTTCATAGCGGGAATGCAAAGATTTCCATGCATCATCCTTCGCCAGCCTGCTCACCTCTAGGGCTATGTAAAACTCTGAGAGTGCGGCTTGATCTCTCAGGTCTGGATGCGACTGTAGTTCTTCGATCCACTGTTTTACAAAGGTAGGCTGAGCCATCTTATGGGCTGAAAGGGAGGCAGCGATTGCTGCGGGCCCGAATAAAGGATGGCCTCTATCCAAAGACTCTATACATGCCCTAAAGCCTTGCCAGCAAAGCCTAAACTTGCGTGTCTCGTAAAGCAGCAGGATGTTCCACAGTTGTTTTTCGGAAGACTCAGGCAATTGGTCGTTTGCCGCTAGAGCAAGATCAAAGTCTTTTAACTGGGCAGCGACGCTTCTCAAAGCCTCCTGAATATTTGGTAGGCCCGGACGTGTACGCGTCGCTTCAATGAGGTCTGCAAGTATGCTTCGGCCCTTTCCGAGTGCTAAGGCGGTTGCAGCCCATATGTCCGCAATCTGCTCAATATTTGAGTCCCAGCCCACAGCCTTGATAGAAGTGACAGCATCGGTGATTGCTGTCCAAGCACTCTCTAGCGCCTGCCGATCTACGCCAGGCAGACCGGACGGCGGGATGACGTCTTTACTGATCGTGCTGGCTGTAGCAACCGCGAGAGTAAATTTGGAGCGGGCCCTAAGTAGCAGCAACAGCTGGTAGGAATCATGAGATCTGTCGCATACATCTAGGCCCGCCTCGGAGTCAGCTAATGCACTATCTGGATCGCCGGACAGCCAGTGCGCGAAGGCTCTTGCGAACGACCTCTTAGGCTCTGGCAGGTGATCTGCAATCTCAAGCGAAAGTTTGTAGTTCCCTTGAACCGCGTGCAGCCTCGATCTAGTCCCGATGATTACGGGGGCATCGCCCTCCAGCAAGGCGTGTAGCTCTGAGAGCGATTCTGGCCTAGTTTCGAATCTAATCCGAATTTCCGCTTCCACTTGTGCTGCAAGGTATTTGGGAAGGTTGTTTTCCTCATACGCGTTGCGATAGGCAACAACTGCTGCTTGATCAGCGCCCGACTCAACGTGCCAGTTTCCGCGTAAGCACCAGTATTCGCCAAGCTCCAATTCCGTCGCGTTTACCAACATAGACTCGGCTTGATCTAGGTGATGCAGAGCTCTCTCCAAAGCATTGATACGCAGCTCAGCCCTGGCTTGGGTCAGATGCCAAGCAAGTGTGCCCGGCGCAGGGTTAATCCAATGCTCGTCTTTGGGGCCTGCAAGGGCCTCTATGAAGGTCACGCCTCTCGCTGCAACTCCTTGAACGGCACTTTGAACCAATATCAGACGATTGTCTGAATCCATTGCAGGATGGGTTTGTTCCGCTTTTGCGCTCAGGGCATGCCCTGCTCGGGACAGCTCATTCTGATAGCGAATTTCTTCAGAAAGGTCGGTAGATGAGGTGAGACGATTTTTTACCGGAACCCGAAGGGTGACGTATTTCTGCTCCTCAGGCAGCTCAGCTACATTAACGCGCAGCAGCTCATCTCTGATCCAAACGTAGTAGAGCCTGCAATCGACAGGATCCGGATCGACGGAAAGATCACAGATCACCAAGAGCAGGGGCTCCACCGCTCGGTCATAAAAGCGGACAGTCGATGCCTTCAGTGCTATGGAAAGGTATTCCCCATCCGCCGTAATGTTAGGGGAACGAGTGCCTTTCAACTGAATGCGAAAAATATCCGTTGCTTGTTGATTTGGCGTAGTTTGGACTTGGTAGTCGAAGCCATAATCGTCCGTCCCACCTAGGCTCTTTAGCCGCCAATTCCTGGGTGTACGTGCCATCAGGCAACGATCGGCATCAGCATCAATATCGTGCTGATCCCCCGTCATTGGTAGAGGCCCTTCAACTGGCATGAGGTTTCCTCGGCATAGCTAAAAGAAATTTTGGCAGGCGCTTTCTCGGCTCTCGCCCGTTTGCCCCTAGGATTGTCGGAGAGATAATCAGGAGGCTCAGCACCGGAAGCTTTGGCTCAGGGCGATGAGCCAAAACGTTTTGTATGGTCGAATCATATGAAATGGATGCTCTCAGCAGACTGGCTCGCGACATCGTCAGACCAAGCGGCACGGTTCGACTTTCGCTAGGGCTCCACGTCAGATTGAAGCATCCTCCACTAACTGAGCTTACTGCGAGCTTCACTCTTCGAATGAGCTCTCAGACCCGGCGGATTCATCATTTCGCCTAAACACTGTAACGTTTCGTATTATCGGTGTGCCGTTAACCGTTCCGACCTTCACGTCTTCATCATCGACCTCGTAATTTTCGCTCCAGGCTTCGCTGATCACTATCCTGATCAGCTGTGCAAGGTTTGATCTTTGCCAAGAAAAATCTGGAGCCAAGGCTCTTGGCCATTGTGTCTGACCTACGGTTAACACTGAGCCGCTGTGTTTCGGAATAACCCAAATGTTGCTAACTGGCTCGAAGGAGCTTTTGAAATCTCGAGGATGGACATCGTCGGTGTCCTCCTCATAGGAGAATTCCCCGTCGAATGTGATCACCACCTCCGACGTGTCTTGGAATCGTTCACGTATCTCTCTGACGCTTAACCAGTCACTCGGGCCCTGGCATGCTATCGGCAGTTCACCAATGTCTCCTCCACACTCAAGTACAACTTCTGCACATCGGGCTTTGTGAAGCTCATCAGATCTAGCCGCCGCAATAATCTTCGCCTGCTCTGTTGCCCACGCCGCGAGCTGTTCTTTAGACACAGTTGGCAAGGCGGAATCGCGAGACGCAGTTAAGGTTTCGCCTACCAACAAACCTTGAATGTTAGACATCCGAGACGCCCTAAGTCCTCCGATCGTGACCCATCCTCCATCAGCGCCGAAGAAACTACTTGGTTGGATAAATGCGCGACCTAGCGGTTTTCCAGTCTCATCAAGGATAGGTCGTATCGCGGAAATGCTCGTCCCATGCCTGTGTCTGTTTGACATTCCAAAGGGGTTAAGTCGGCTAAGCAAATCTGCATCAGGTAGGTCAAGCCAATCGCCGGAACTTACCGCTGGAAAACTTTCACCGCCTTCTTCAACCTCAATCGAAACGTCTAAGTTTGGCGCTATCGATGCAATGAGCTGTTTTAGAGTAAGAATGTTTTCGCCAGATTTACTGTTGAAAAGTATTCCCCCTTTAGTCCGTGGATCGGCCTTCAGCAAAATCTCAATCCTCGTCCCCCCGTCGACTGGTGATTGACCCCGTATCGCTTGGGCGAGAATGGGGCGCGATACAGTGCCATCTCTAAACTCTAATACGCGAGCGGCGGCTTCGCCTAAGTCAAAGCGGCGAGAAATCACCTTTACTAAGGAACCAATCATAAATACCGAGAAAAAGCCGATTCCATATCGTCCTATCGCGTTCATGCCCTTTGCGATGAGACTAGGAAACTCCTGAGCTGCGAGTGATGACCGCCAAAATGAGGTGCCGAAATCAATCAACGGGCCGGTCAAAACGAGCTCTGACATCCCAATACCATTGTCTTCGACGGTCAACCAGTGGCCATCCGCTTTTTCTATGAGGGACACCACTATGTTGCCCCAGGTATCGCGTCGTCCGGCTTGATAACGTCTACGTGCTTGGATGGCGTCGGTACTATTTTGGATGAGCTCCCTGATGACTACAGTCGGGTCGTCACCATAAAGCTTGGCGCCCCCCAGTGTTTCAACAACTTTCGGGATGTCTGAAACTTTTAACTGCGTATCAACTGGACGCCATCCTCGGGTATGAATAGTTCGTGCTAACGATTCGGGGCTGCCGGCGCCCTTGACTCGCCGGGCTCGAAAGAACAATCCCTTCGCTCTGTTTTGCATCAACAAGTCTACATCCTGCAACTCGCGATTCACCGCCGAGATCGTGTCATATGCGAGCCACCAGGCGTCCGCGTCGTCGATATCGAAAGGTGCGCCAGCGGTGAAGACCACGGCTTCATGCTCGATATGGGGCGCAGCTAGCCGCTCTTGGAATGACCAATGCAGGGCAGATATGCCTTTGGGGTGTGATATCGCTCGCAGAAACCTCGGAGCTCTGCGCTGATCCAAATGGAGTGCGTCGGCAATACGGAGTAAACAAGCGAGTTTCACGCGGTCAATCTTACTCTTCGTCTTGCCTGCAAGAGCACCAAGATCCTCCGAAAGTTCCTGCTCCACTCGTGCTACCGACCACCAGTGGCTGTGCGCGATGAGTCCGATTGTCTCGCCATAAAAAAAGCGTACATCTGCATCGTCAATCAGGTAAAGCGTATCTCCGTTAACGGACGGCCAGCCTTGAGTTGCTAGCTTCTCAGCTTATTGGGCATGCAACTGGCGTAAGACTTCAGGTACAGCACGGTTGACGATGATTGGTGAAGGGTTATTGACCGATTCGGGATCATGGTCATCTCCCCCAAGCAAAGCCGTCACGGTATCTTTCCATGCCACGGTCTCCCTCAAATCCTCAAGGCCGTTCGGATAAGCGGCAAGACTCATAGCCGAATCGTGCAGAAGGACACTCGCCCCGAAAACGAATGCTTCGGCAGGAGAAATTGTCAAGGCGCCTTCTGAAACGAGCGATGCTGTCTCCCACAAGGCGTCTAGGTGACTCAAGTCGTGGACTGTCATGCCTGGCATAGCTGCTACGATCTGAGCGACCAGTTGGCCCGCTTTTTCACGCATGGCTAGGTATCGTTCTCGGAAAAACTCCTGCTCAGCGGTCGTAATGTCTATTTGTGGATTGACGAAAGCGTGGCGCCACAACCAGGTCAAACGGAAATCAGAGACAGCAGACATAGTGATCCTTCCCCTAAGTGCTTCCTTGGTGAGCGTAGACCTAACTCTGCATCGATCAGTTGGCTACCCCGTACTGGTTAGGTTCGCGAACATCTAGCATGGTCTCATCAGGCAGGTGGCCATCATAGCACCTTGACATTGAGTGCAATGCGGAGGACGCCAGTGAGTTCTTCTGTAGTCTGCTCTTTTACCTAGCCGGAACTAAGACTCATGGACGTCTATGGCCAGCGATCACACTGATTAACAACAGAATTTTCTCGCGAGCTAAAGTTTTGCCGTCGCGAAAACCGTTAGGTATATAAAACCATGCGGAGTGCCGGCAATGAGCGTAGTACCGATCAAAAACTCTCGGCCATTTTATGTGCCGCAAAGTGTCGAATTCACCCACCGGGCAGTCAGTCATATATCTGCCACAACGGAAGACGGTCGCGCTGTCGACATGTCACTCGGAGACTCGCGATATAAATTGAGTGCTCGACAGGCCGACGCTATTGCCCAGGGGCTGTTGATGTCTGTAATGCGCACCGGCTTGGACATTTCTAGCATGCCTTGGGAGGGCGGACGTCTCTTGAAAACATCTCCGTTCCCCGGAGAGCAAGGGGCTCTCAGATTTTCTGACGATACGATCCATCAAATGCGCGTCGTTCCGATTTTTCGGTGTTTGTTGGGCATATGAAGGTGTAGGTGCAGACCCAGACTATCCCGAAAATGCGCTCTGCATCCGGACTATGCATGACGGTGGGATCCTGTTCGGTAAGGGCAATGTCGATTACCTGCTGACTGGTGAGCAGGCGTACCAGCTGTTTCAAAGCCTCGCTAGCTGCGTGTATTCACTTGAAACCAGGTCTTGGAGGATCTGGGACAAGATTATCGAATGGCGAACCGGCTCGGACTCAGATTTGACGGATCAAACACTCGAGGAAAAGATGCTCTTCAAACATCTCAAGCTTTACGGGCTTAGCTCGCGGCGAGAACGTGGGGCTAAAAATAACTGAGCCAAACAGCGCCTGCCGCTTCAAAGGAGTGCGCATGCCGTTTAAGGCCAGCGAACTAGCTGAAGCTCCTTGATTCGTATTGCCATCGCAATATCCGAAACCCCAAATTGAACCGAAAGTGGAATCAAATTACGATTGTTGAACCGGGCACATCTTGCCAACGAAATTTCTCGATCAAGCGAATCCCTCTCTGCGTTCAGAAGCGACCATGGATCTGAAGGATTGAGGTGGTAACAGGTGGTATCGGTGAAGGGGAAGGGGCCCTTCATTTGAAATTGAGCAGCAAAAGCATCCAGTAGAAGTCGGGCTTGTATCAAAAAACACGCCGCAAAGTAATCAGCTTCCCTTTCCCTGGGAGGTCGACTTTGTCCTCGTGCCGATCCGTCCAAAGGCTTATCACGATGCATCACCTCATCTTCGTGAAGCACAAAGTGACCGACCTCATGTGCGCCAGTGAACCGAATTACATTCATTGGGAATTCGGTGGAAACGGCTATGCGTCGAATCGAGCGATTCATTAAACCAGCAGCCTTGAAGCGCTCTCCCTCTCGCCCGAAGAGTGGAGAGCCCAGATTAGGAAGGAGCTGGTAATCAAGTCCTAATATATGGGCCGCGACCTCAGGTGCCAGCATCTGAAAAGGCGTTAGGTGGCGGTTCGGCCATAAGCGTTCCTGATTGGCCCAAATCTATCTATGAAGACGATGGGCTGCTTGCTGGATGCTTTCACGATTCATAGCTTTTTACACCATATGATGTGCTCATTTTTCATCGTATTCACCATATGTAGTGTTGTCAATGACGTGATGTCATGGTTCTGTCGGGTTAAAAACGGGTTTAGGCTCGCCTCACTCGTGCGCTGGATACTCCACCCAGAACGCATCTCGGTGCCTGTTAAGTTGCGATAGCGCCCGTGGCATATCGGCTTAGGCAATCTATACGCGCCTTTCTACCGCTTACTTTTGCCCTCGGCGAGGCGTTTCAATTTGACTGCGCGAAAAGAATCTACTGATCGGTAGCGTGTTTCGACATATTCAGGTTTCCCACATGAAACTGTGTGTCGGTCGCGCATTCTAGTTGGTTGCATACCCAATCAAATGTCACGCCGGCGCTTGTGAAAACCCATTCATTGCGTCGTCGAGTTCTTCGCCTGGTCTCAAATTTCGTAGTATCCATAAGCACTCAGAGGTTTCTAGGCGACTATTTTAAGGCCGCAAAAACACATCTCTGCAAGACATTCCTAAGGCATCTGTAAGGAATCTATAAGAATTCTTTTGACATTCTGCTAGGTGGCTGTAGGCTGCGCTAGAGAATCATCTCAGGCACTGGAAAGAAGGGCATTATGGCTAAGTCAGCACAAAGCATCGCCACAGATCTAAATGAGGTAATGCGCAAAAACGGTAACGAGTGCGTGACTCTGAAATGGGATCAGTTTTACAAGATCTGCGAGCGTGACCGGCTGGCTGACGTGGTCATGGAGAGCATCTCGAAGCAAGTCAAGAAATTCGATCTTCACGTCATCTACGGCAACAACGTGATAGTGGTTCGCGACTTTTGCTGGCGTCCCGTGACTCTCTAAACTTCATTGACGAGCAGCCTGGTATGAGCAAAGCAGCGGTTCAAATTGACCTCGTTTGGGTCGACGACGAGTCTCAGACGATGAGAATCCATGCGGTTCTCTCCGGCGGAAAGCTGGCGTCCAAGGAAATGTACTTCCATGTGTATGAGGAGACAGATGATGGTTGGCAGTTCATTCCAGGCCTTCTGCAAAGCGAGGACGAGTCTCTCCTGAGGTACGTCGCCGAGTGGGGCTACGCAGACAAGAGTGACATCGTTTTCGAATTGTTGGATCGCCGCCTGGAAATAGGGCAAGAAATACAGCGAATTGACACAATAGAGAGCGAACGCCACGAATACACATACCGCATTGTCGAGCTGACAGATCTCTTGGCATGACGCGCTTGTATGGTTTAAGAGCCTGCTACTGGGGTGCTGCTGCCAGCGCAATGGCGCGGTGATGCGGTACCTACGGCCTCTGGCCCGGTGAAACGTTCCCTAAAGAGCAAGGGCGCGAGGATCTGTACTCCTGAGACAGCCTTCGGGTTGGATGACCTCTTTACTAAGTCTTTGGTTTTTTTTAAGTAGGCTCAATGCTGAAAAGGCGAGGCGAGGCGAGGCGAGGCGAGTCCTGAGGCGGCGGGACTCGCGGGCATAAACTGGGTCACGGTAAGCTCATCGGCTTGGACGCGACCTCAGCATACGCTGTAAAAAACTCATTTGGCGCTGTGCTATAGTACCTACAAGTGATAGTAGGCGTAGTACGTACACCTCCCTTCACGGGCGGAGAACTTGAGGAATGAAAATGCTTGGACTGCTGTTTAAACCGAGTAAGGAGGAGAAGGAGCTTCTGGAGGCGTTGCGCGATCTCCAAACTCTACGTGTAAGCTCCCGTGGAGGGATGTCCATTGACTCGCAAGAAATTCTAAACAACAAGAATTTTATCGCTGCGAGCGAGAAAGCTAAAAAAATTGTGGCTAGTGAATAATGGGGCTTTTGTTAATTTTGCCCATTTTGGTCAGTGGCTACATCTTTTGTCACGGCAGTATTTATCGTCAGGCAACCATCAGTCGCTACGATGGCCAACTGCTGTACATGCTGATAGCGAAGACCGGAATCTTTCTTTTTGCTGTCGCCTCTGTAGCAAGTTTCGCTCTGATGTATGCGAGCAAACACTCATATTTTGCATTTCTCACCACTGACTATGCAGATTACGTTAAGTACCTGAAAGCGTTTTTGGTACGCAATGTGATCATTGAGGAAAAGGGCGCTCCGCTCTGGGTTTTTTTTGGGCAGGCCACGATTCTCTCTTTTTTTCTGGCTTGGCTCTGCCCAAGAGTCTTACCTTTTTTGATCATGGTTCGTTTCTGGATAGGGCCCTCAAAGGTGAGGGCGCTCATTCTGAATTCACAGGTACCCCTTCCTCCGCTAACCAAGCATTTGCTCAGTTCGATAAGCGATGAAAATAGTCAATACATGTTTTCGATGGATGATCGGAAGGTCTACGTCGGTCGAGTTTCATCAGTAGGTGATCTACATGAGACGGGCCTGATGGACGAGGATTTCGAAATCGTTCCTACGATGAGCGGGTACCGTGATAAGGATACTCTCAAGGTGACCTACACCACCGATTACTCCGCTGTAGTTGAGGATATGCAGCGAAGAGGTAGGAGGATTGGTTTCACGATCATACTTTCACAGAAGAACATTGTCTCGATAAGCCGATTCGAGCCTGATGTGTGGGAGAGATTCAAAGCTCAGCAATCTCAGACTGAAAAATCAAAAGAGGGGCTTTTAGAGCGCTTGGGAAGCTTTATTGAAAAGCTCTAATTGAAATGTTCTACATCGTTGTTCTGCACGAATCCCTATTCAAGCCCTGATGAATGGAGCGAGCGATGCAGCGTCAGTCTATACAGTCTTTGCTTTTGCTAAGACTTCCTAAGGCCAACCCAGCATTGCGCCGCAAAATGAGTGAATAAGTGTCTGGCAGGCATCTACTGGGCCCTCGCCAGATAGCCAAGCCTAGACAAGCGAGAGTGTTGCGCGGGCAACCTCATCGACATTCCCCCCACGAGAACGCCCAGAAAGGATCTCTCCATCGGTGGTGATGCAATGGAAGAGCTATTTGAAGGAGTTCGAGCCTGTTACATGCCCCAACTGGTGTTCTGGACAGATCTTCCAACCCTCGTAGGCAATTGTGATCGCAGAGCCACCTAGGGGCATTTCAGCCCAAGGATTTTTCATGAAGGTGCTGTTCGATGACAATGGAGGCCAGAGGTGCATCCGCCTGACTCGATAACCAGGGTTTCATCTGATCGACTTAGCGCCCCATAGGTGGGTAGTAACCGTCGGGATACGGCAATCGACCGTTTATGAATTTCACAAAATCAAGAAATGTCGCCAATGCTGCATGTAGCTCTTCTGCGGTTCCGATGGAGTTTTCCTTAAACGCATGGATCGCGTTTCTACGGCGCTGTACCATACGCACCCATGGCTCCCAATCTTCGTCCGGTGACCAAATTTTTCGCTTGAAGAAGACGATCAGTGGTTCGAGGCTCACCCCGTCTGGATCGAGAGTATTTCCGGTTCTACTGCTCTTGATAGCCTGGGTGTCTACTAGATAGTCTTTGTAGTAGACCGATAGCAGCAGCTTCATCTGACCCTCAACCAACGCGCCAAGGTTTGCCCAAGCTAGGATCAGTTGACCATCGCTCAATGTGCCGCACCACGAACTCAGCTGTTCCGCTAGCGAGCTTTGCCATTCAAGCATGGACTTGTTCAACAACTCGGCTGCTTCAATTGGTGCCCACCCATGAGCACCTTTCCAGAAGTCCATCATGCGCCGGATTAATGTCGCGATGCGTTCAGCTGTCTCGGGGAGGTGAAAGGTGCTGGCGTTCCTATTAATCATATGAATAAAAATCCTGAGTTCAGGCGAAGAGATGGTGCGCCCATTCGATGATCAGGGGCGCGTGAGCTACTGGGATGGGCATAACCTTTATTCGACCTAGAATCGGCAGCCAAGCCGCTTTAGCCATTAAGACTAGCTCCCTTAAGGGGAATTGGTTTGGGTTGAAATCATAAAAGAAACCAGTCGGCTTTGATCGTTTTACCAAAGGTAAACGGCAGGAATGAACCAGGTACTCACATGGGAGGGGGGATGAAGCTATTTTTGGATTGCGAGTTCACTCAGCTCAACCGAGACACGAAACTGATTTCGCTAGCACTCGTATCCGAGGCCGGCCACGAATACTATGTTGAACTCACAGACACCTACCTACTGGGAGACTGCCGCGAATTCGTAATCCGGAACGTCCTGCCTCAGCTCAACCTACCTGAACATGGGCAACCCTTGGTCGAAGCTCAAACCTTAATGCTCGCTTTCCTGAGCAACCTTGAAGGCCCGCTCGACATTTGCTCCGACGCCCCGGATTGGGACTGGGATTTCTTTTGTCAGCTGGCCTACGTAGATCACCGTTGGCCAGGTCACGTTACCAATCGCCCAGCAAATCTCATCCAGCTATTTAGACATCTCGAAGCGGATGATATTGGCAACATGATGCTCCCAGAACTTCCCCATCACGCGCTGCTGGATGCTCGTCTTTTAGGCGACCTGTACCGTCGACTGACTGTCGGCTCAAGTCAAGGCACTGAAAATGGGTGATGGTGCGATCCCCTGAGCCGAGTGACAGCACTTGAAAGCTCTCCGCTTGGCCATCTAACTATAATTCCAGAAAACACCTCAAGTTTCTCGAAACGCATCCGTTTGTAGTTATAAGAGCAAAAATTCTAGGGCGTTTCGATGAGCATTTACCAGACTTCAAAAGATTTCTCTGATTTTCGTGTTTCTAAAGAATTCGATTCGTGGCGTGGACTGGATTCTGATGAAACGTATACATGCGCTATCGAACTGCTTCCGACTGCGCGAGTCATGATTGAGCTAGACATTGTAAAGTTCAGCGTTACTCCTGAAGTCGCACTAGAGATTTCATCATGCCTCAGAGAAGCACTGGCAATTGATGGTGACGAGGAAAGTGATCAATCCGACGGAGAAAATCGACCGACTGGATTGTTCAGCGTTCGCAGGACGACTGGAATACGCGGCCTTCAGTATTCGGCTTCTGGCGAGATTACGATTGAAGACGCGACCGATGACGTCTGTGAAGGTTCACCTTCAGGTACCACGTCAATTGTGGCCTGCACAATTGACGGCGGAGGTTTTGAGTTGGTCTTTCCCTTTATGGGTTACTCGTTCACTGAAGATGATGCGGTCTGGCTGAGCGAGCAGTTATTTAGAGCCTGCCAATAAATATCGAAATATCAAATTGAGGGGCGGGCCGCACCTGTATCGCTGCCACGTCATGTGGTCGAACAGACCGCTTAGGAATGACTCCTATCCATGCTGACTGGATGCAATCCATGAGGGGTATGCATCTAGCGCATTAATAAGGAAGCTGCTCCGTAGCTGTACTGGAGCCTCCTTTATATATTGGTTGGTGCTGGCGATAAGAAGGCGCTCGACCACTCCTAGGCTAAAGCAAGCGGAGCGACGCCGCCAAGTTATCGGCCCTCGAGAAAGTACAATCAGCAGGGCGGGGTGGGGCAAAGAGGTCGTTTTACGCCGGTTGAGGCTCCGATTTGGTTGGCCTTTCGGTATCGCTATTTTTTAACCAGGTGTTTGTATAGCTCTCGGGCTTCAAGGATCTGATCCCTGATCTCCTCGGGATCTATGCGCATGCCACCGCGAGGCGTTACCTGGAGCGATTTTAGACTGTTCGCAGCCTTGATGAATTTCTGTTCTTCCGCCTGAATCCACGCGGGGCGCTTGTCTTTCCAAAAGAGCCAACCCATTTGTCCGGCCTCATCTTTGATTGGATGCTCAGCAGTATGTGGGAGCGGTGGCCAATGTCCAAGCAAGAAGGTGAGTCGGATCGCTCTGCAAGCGGAGCGCGCAGACCAAGATGGTCGTAGAGCGGAAGGATGGTAGCCCGTAGGGCCGAGACCCGTCGTAGCGGGGCTCGGTTCACGACAGCCGGCGCCGAAGGGGGCCGCCCGTCTACTGGCAACGCAAATGTTACCGAACAGCTCGTTGATGAAATGACCGAGGCACTACGCCCAGCGCGCAAAGATCGTATGTCCCGCGCAATGCCACCTCGTCACCAGACGACACCCTGACATGGGTAAAGATCGTCGACAGGAAGCGCTTCCTTTCGCCGTTGCCGAGCTCAGACCAAATCCTCGGCTGTCCTTGTGCATCAGGGATCGCCAGACGGTCGAGGAAATACTCTTCCAGGCTGTGCAGACGTTGTTGGCCATCAATCAAAATTTCACTGTTCTCGGCCAATGCCCTGTTACCGATCACAGGCTCGTACCAGTCATTCGTGAGGTAGCTCCCCAGATCCGCGCCTGACCACACAGCAGAGATAAAGCGAGCCTTTTGCCCTAGGTTCCACTCCAGCCCGCGCGCCCACGATGGAACGGGCATGCCCATAACGAATCGCGCCGCCCACGGAAACTGCTCACGCACGGAGGAGGGGTCTACCAGATACTTTTCCCAATGGCCGACTAAGACCTCGAGGGGAGAATGACTGACGGTCGTGGGCAGAAGACGCTGCGGCATATGGATGTGCATGTCTGATGTTCCGCCGTCGGCGTAACGTTTAAAAAGCGAAGTCATAGTTTTCCTGGGTAGCTCAGGTTGGTCGAAGTATTCGGGTAAGTTCGGGCGCATCGCCATGCATCCACCGTTGCAATGATCAGCAGATCCCGATTTGTGGAGATATCAATCTGACCGCTATCGGCCAATGCATGTGCATAGCCCTCAGCGTAGGCCGCCGCTTTGTCGAATTCGGATGTGCAGGTTGACGATTCGATGTAGCTGATCAGCCGTTCCCATGTGCGCCGTTGTCGGTTGCCGAGAATCGTGAAGGGGAGCGACAAGGCACCGCTCAGGCGCTGTGCGAAGTCATGTGTAGAGAGGGTCAAAGCCGTCGCTCAAAAAGGGTACTTACCCATCACAAACGGTTGGTTTCGGAAAACCTTGAGCCTGAAGTGAGTTTTTTCTGAAGATATACAAGTTTGCCCAAGCACGGCAGCTGGGGCTGATGCGTTGGAGGACTGTCACATCAGGCAAGCGGAGCACGCAGGCACGAAGATGGAAACCCGGATGGGCAAGATAGCCATTGAAAATGGTTGGCTTGATTCACGACAGCTGGCCCGAAGGGCGTGCCAAATGCCGTTCTGCATGAATAAGCTCTCTGACTGAATTTTGCATGCTGTCAGCATTACTCAAATACCCTGTTCCAGGCCCGTTTATTCAGCTCGTTGCAGACATCTGGTGAGCCACCGAATACACGTCCAGCTACCCTTTAAGCGCCAATATCTTCTAAGCCATAGAGTCCAAGATAGAAGGCGCAGTAAAGGAAGGCTGACTCAGCCCTCCAGCGTACTAACTGACTAACGAGATCTTATAGCGCTGGAGCCTGTTCCTCTTCTAGCTCCAGCGGCTGGCCTGGTATGTACTCTATGTAACTGCGCATCAACCTGCACTCCCTTGGCTTAAATAGCTCATCAAAAATAGCATCCAGCAGCTCAAGAATCTCCTGAATCATTTTCTGGACTTCATAGTCCCTGGCTGTAAACCTGACGTAGATCGGGCTTCTTCTCTTTCCTGAAGTTGAAACAAATTCAAAGTAATAGATTCGAGCTCTTTCTTGTTCTTCGCTATCTCTTCTCGCAATGTCATCCTGAAGTTCACGAATGGTTTTGGGGTCATAATGTATTCCTTCCTGCGTAGTTAGTTTGTGCCATGTGAGTCTTGAGCGCTTGAGCTGTCTGCCACTTATATATTTGCCGTCAAACTCAAACGATATTCCTTTTGGTTGGCCGTCCTCGTTGAGGGTCAGGTTGATATAGACCTTTTGCTTCCTGAGTAGCCGGGTGAACGTGAACATATCGCCATCGACGGCGTTGGTGGCTTCGATAGCGCCTGCGATCTTCGCGATCATCTTGTGCTTCAACGGCAGGTCGCCGTCGCGGATCGAGGCTTGGAGCTCTGCGTGAGTGATCGAGGCGCCCCATGTGTCCTCGGGCTTCGGTGCTTTGGTGAGGCCGAAGCGATCTTCTATGCCCGACACTGAGTCGAGGCTGATGCTTCGCTCGTTGCTGTCTTTGACCATGGAGAAGTCATCGTTGAGCCTGATCCTGTTGGCGACGATGTGGACGTGTTGGTGTTCTTTGTCTTGGTGCATTACAGCGACGTACTGGTTGGTCTCGTTGAAGCCCAGGTCTGTCATGTAGGTCTGGACGGCTGTGCGCCACTGTGCGGTCGTCAGGGACTCTCCGGGCCGAAGGGACAGTATTGCGTGGAAGACTGGCTTGATGGCTTTATCAGAGTCGATTGAGAAGCGGCGAAGGGTCTCAATCTGGTCGAACTCCTTGATCATCTCCGCGAGGTCTGCTTCGTTACCCTGAAGGACGCCTGGCAGCGGATCTTTGCTCATAGTGTTGTGGCTGATCGTCCGGATTCCGCTGATTTCGTGATCGTGCTTGGTGCAGCCAAAAATGTACCGAATCCGGTTCTTAAACGAGCCTACTGACTTAGGAAAAATCTTGCCGATCATGCAACACCCCCAAAGTTGACTTGGGCGATGTACTTCACTTTCTCAAGCAGTTCGGAGCCTGGACGGTCTGCGTTGATCATCGAGGCGAGGTTCATGAGCTCACGGGCGATCTGAACAATGTCCTGGGTGACTTTGGGCTTCAACTGCCCATTGGCAACGTAGTCACGGATAAACGCTCCAGCGGACTTATAGCCTGCTTCAGCCATCTTTGCATTCAGGATATCTAACTCAGACTTGTTAAGCCTGAAAGTGATCCTAGTCTCTTTATTCTGCTTCTCAGTGTTCTTCATCTTGACTCACTTTATTTTTTTATTTGTCGAGGCAATCACGCAACACCCGGAGGGATGTGAGTATCTAGTCCTGCTTGTCTGACACAGACACAACTGGCTAAAAAGAAGCTCTAGATCTATTGTGCAAAAGGAGTTTTAGGTGGGTCTAGTGGTTTTGCTAATTATTTTGATTTGTTTGCTTGTATACCGAAACTTTCGCAAGGTGTGAATGCGAAATCGTAGTATTGGAGTGCGAAATCACTCTGGTCGAGTGCGGTTTTACTTTAGGTAAGTGCGGGGCTCGCAAGGGATGAGTGCGAAATCGCAGTATGGTCTTGCGACTTCGCTTTGACAGTAAGCAATATGGAAGGTATATCAGTTGTAGAAGGTTATACTTGGGAATATACCAGTCTCTTTACCTTCTTCAACGATACTGTCAAATGGATCAAAGAACTTCTCTGGTGTACTGAGCTTTGCTGTCCATGTCACAAGCTCTGGATATCCCATTACGTAACATGAAGAATTCATTTCTTTACCCAGCCCAAGAACTCGTTCCGAGTAGCTCTCCCATTCATTGATGAAAGTTTCCTGGACGACTATAAGGTTTCGGATCACTTTGTCGTGCGTTTCAATCTCAAAGATATCTTCGCCAAAGTGAAACTGCAGGTTCTCACCACGTCTGAGGTACTTAATCGCTCCTCTCGTTTGATCAATAGCTTTATCAAGAGCCTTTGAAACTGTCGAGATCTTTCTTTTTAGAGTTCGATCTAAGGACTTTTCCGTGTTTGGGCTGTCCTTGGCCTGAATCAGCAGCAGATATTCATCGGAGGCAACTAAAACGTCGACGAACTCTTCATTGTTATCTGTGCGAAGTGGGTTCAGGAATATTGAGTCTTCATGAAATACTTTCTGAAGTAGCTTAACAATATCCATCTCTTGAAAGCTACCTGGCTCTAGCCTCTCAAGGGTCGAGTGGCTCACAGGTGGGCCTTTTTGAAACAGATTGTTCATGGGTACTGCGTCTAGAATGAATAAATCCTCGATCATTAGTGGTTCAAGGAAATTAACCTTAATCGAGTTCTTATCATCCTGAAGCGATCTGCGCATGAACCAGTGATTAGTTAAGTCACGAATTTCATAAGCAGCCTCAAGGCTTGATGGGGCAAGCTTGTATTGGCTTTTGTCGAACTCTGCGAACTTTGTGTTCTGCGACCTGTAGCCAAGAAGTTCGCGATTGTTGTCGTCAAAGAAATGAATGTCGAAGCTTTCCGATGAGAGCAGGTCAAATATGGAGTGTCCCATTTCATCGTCTAGCAGGGGAGTAACAACCATCAGTGGGTTGAGCTCATCATCTTCATATGTAGTGACCAGACCGTGGTAAGTCTCTCCGTTCATCCGACATGGGGCTAGATAGAACCCGATGCGCTGCTTGGCTTTTGCGGCTAGTACGGCCTCCTTGGGCACTTTGATTATGAGGAGGAGCGTACCTTCCTTGTCGTTTGCAATCATACTTATCCCGTGATGTAGGTCTCTCACGTGCTGCATCAGATGTGGATAGCGGATGGTCAGCATTGTGTCTCCATGAGGCTCGCATAGATCAATGTGCCACTACTCATAGCATGAAAGTGGCAGCTATTCACTGTGCAGGAGAGGGGAAAAGTAGGTAGTGCCAGTCGGTAGTGCTATGGCTGGAGGCACTGGCGCTCAGCGTGGAGTCCAATCGGTCTGTCCAATATTTTCGCTGTCAGGGTAGGAGGGCGGTATCGATGTCTGCACACAGGATGTACACGATCACAGCAAACCCCAATGAATTAGGGCTTTGGTGATCCAATCCATCATGGGTGCAACACTAAAGCGCCGAGACGGCTCGGAGCAGGACGGGCTAGTATTTACGGGCGCTTCAGGGTTTTCGAAATTCATTGGTACTGATCTTTTATACAGCGGTTTTTACCCATTTCCCCTCGTTTTCGAAGTCGATTGCTACAATGTAGCAAGTGAACTCGGCAATGTAGCAACTGGAAATGGGCACGATCACATCACGCAAACGCAAGGACAACTCGACGGCCTATACGGCGCAGATACGGATCAATCGGGACGGGCGCACAGTTTATCAGGAAAGCCAAAGCTTCGACCGCAAGCAGGTCGCTCAAGTCTGGATCAAACGCCGCGAGACGGAGCTTGCTGAGCCTGGTGGGATTGAGCGCGCAAACCGTAAGGGTATTACGGTCAGAAAGACGATCGAGCAATACCTAGATGAATACGAAAAGATCCGGCCGTTGGGCAAGACCAAGAACGCAACTTTGAACGCGATCAAGGACACCTGGGAACGCGATCAAGGACACCTGGCTAGGTGACCTTGATGACTCGGCACTGACCAGCCAGAAGTTGGTGGAGTTTGCACAGTGGCGGCTGGGCAAGGAGGGCGGTGGCGCCCAGGCCCATACTGTCGGCAATGATCTGTCGCACTTGGGCGCGGTCCTATCCGTGGCGCGACCGGCGTGGGGCTACGAGGTGGATCCGCTAGCCATGCCTGACGCTCGCAAGGTGCTGCGCAAGCTGGGCATGGCGAGCAAGAGCAAGGAGCGCAATCGTCGGCCGACGCTGAAGGAGCTGGATAAGCTGATGCAGCATTTTTTTGAGATGCAGACGCGGCGCAAAGCTCAGATTGACATGCCAAAGGTGATTGCATTCGCGATCTTTTCGACACGCCGGCAGGAAGAGATCACGCTGATCCGCTGGGAGGATCTCGACGAGTCTCAGCAGGCTGTCCTTGTGCGAGTTATGAAGAATCCCGGGTAGAAGAGCGGCAATGACGTGTGGTGACATCTGCCGGATGAGGCTTGGGATATCTTGCAAAGCATGCCTAGGTTGAAAGGGAGGTTTTTCCGTACAACGCCAAGTCGGTGTCGGCGTCATTTACTCGGGCGTGCCCGATGCTAGGAATTGAGGATCTCCATTTTCACGATCTGCGGCACGAAGGGGTGAGCCGGCTATTCGAAATGGACTGGGACATCCCAAGGGTGTCTAGTGTTTCCGGTCATCGAGACTGGAATTCTCTACGCCGATATACGCACCTCCGAGGTGGTGAACGTCAAGCAGTAACTGCATCCCATCGCCGCCAAGCGGGCGTTTTTGTATCTGCCCTAAACGCCGCCATGGTTCATCGGCAGATCAACACGCCGAAACGCCAAGCTGCGTTTCTGGCGCAAGTCGGTCACGAGTCGGGACAGTTGCAATACGTAAGGGAACTGGGCGGCGACCAGTATCTGAGCAAATACGCATAACTACTGTAGGAGTGAGCAGTTACTCCGGCTACCAAAACACATTGCCCCGCGTGAATGTTCAGTAAGCGATGTTATGGCGCGGCATTTCAGAGACTACACACATAAGTCAGCTGAAATCAGCAGTCTTGATCAAATTCGCACCTACACTTATGGGTTACCTTCTAAAATTTCTCCATACAAAAAACTGAATCTTGAATTAACCGCGATGCAAATCATCAAAATCATCGGCCTTAGGTGTTGCTTGGATGCCTTTAGCTTCTTGAGCGCGGTAGTAGGCTTCGATGCTAAGAGACGGATCAATACGAGCCTTAATGATGCAGGGTTGTTGTTGCCAAGGGCATTGCTGGATCTGTTGGGTCAGTTGCTTGAAACCAGTTGCCAGCCAGTCCTTTTCCGACTGGTCACGCCAACGTCTCGGGTTACGGCTCGTTTTGGCATCGTAGGCGGCAGTCACCGGGTCGAGGTGGCGACTTTGCTCCAGCACTGGCAAATCAGGAAGCGGTTGTGTGACGTCCATATAGCGTTGCAGACAATCCCAGAAAGCCAATGCATTCGCCTGGTCGAGACCCAAGGCGTGGACTTTGGTCGCCAGACAAATTTTGTTATCGGTATAGCGGTGGTGCAACCAGATGGCATAGTCATGGGAGCCATAACCACTGGGCAGCACTTGCAGCACTGCGTCGAACTCTTCGAACGGTGCAACGAAGAGGCGGCGGAAGCGACGTTTGAAGCGAAGCATGCCGTCTATGCGGTTGAACTCGCTGCCGTCATACGTACTTATTTTGCTATGGAGCCAGAGTAGAGCATCTGAACCTGTGGTCGCCATGAAATAAAGGAAAGCACCCGCCCATAAAGCAATCTGCATACTGCTATTGCCCCATAACGAACCTTTAAGCCAAAATACAGTAATGGCGCAGATAATTAAGCCTGCGATTTGTAGATGATGAACTATTTTTTTTCCTGTCATATATAAAGTTAAAGAAGTTAGGATTAAGGTGACAGCAAAAAATGAAATTAGAAGTGCAAGCCCTGTGTCAGGGGGGCCATACCCGAGCTCTGGTTTAATTGATCCGAAGATCCAGGTAGACCAGGGTGCCCATATAAAAGAAATGCATACTATTCTAAGGACGAATAGTAAGTGAGGGATTTTGCTCGAATTTTGAAAGCGCCAGTGTCTGGCATCGCAATGTACCTCTTCCTTTTTTCCTTGCTTCTGCTGCCGCTGGTAAATCGATTGTTCTTCGCCTTGCAGCTGGATCGTAATCTCCATCGCCGGTTCCAAATTGGCGTAATGACCAAAGACGAGATGGGTATCAAAGCTCCCTGAACGATTGGCATCTTCCGTCCATTTTGGCGGTGGCAGAGGTTCATGGCTGTTGCTGCGGTAGGCACCGACAGCGTAAGGAGTATCCATTTGCACAGTCATACGAAAAACTCAGTGATTTCGATTTGCCAATAAGGTGGAGCTGCCGCCTCGGTGGGGCTGGTCATTTTGGGTAGTGCCTGGAGATTTCTTGCCATATGTATTTGTATCGAAATTCCAGCCAGCGAATCAGCAGTTTGTCTAGCTGACGTCTGAAGCGGCTACTTTCTCGGGCTTTCAATGTTTCTGCTATGTCAGCCTGTAATTGCTGCAGATTGAACGCGGACCAGATCATCGGGATGACGGTTTCAAGATTGGTGTGACACACCGGTGCGACTTCTTCATAGAGGATTCGCCTGATCTCTTGCGGATCGTAATCCTGGGTTTGGCGTGCGATGAATGCGTAGTTGACCTCATTGTCGACAAACGCGTCAGACAGCGACCAGTGGACATCGGCGCGCTCTTTGTCTGTTGCTGAAGCCCAGTCGCGCTTGGCGCGGGTGGTGGACGTGAGGGCTGGATTTTCCATGTTTGACTCCCTGTCTCAATGAGCGCGAGCGTATCAAGCCTGACCGAGCCACACCCCAAAAAAACAATCCTATACTCGGGCGATGAAAACCAACCGTCAGGATGACGTACCAGCGAGGGCTAATGTCGAACGTAACCGCTATTCCGGCAAGTCGTGGTCAATTCTCCAAAACATTGCGTCTAGTTCTGTGGCTTTTAATACTGTTGCTTGTGGCAACCTTGGCTTTCTTCGCGTGGCAAAGTTTCTACCCGGTACAGGCTGCCGGCCAATGGAGCTATCGCGTTATCCACGGTGATGTGCCGAAAGCAGCCGCTCTGGTGGTGATGGACGGCGGCGGGCTGATGGTCAGTCAGGAGCTTCGCGACGGCCGCGGCAGTATTGTGCGGATTGCCGGCGACGGTCAGCGCGAGAGTGTCCTCAGCGGTTTATCCAAACCGGACGGGATGATTTCTGCTCGGGGTGGCTGGGTCTTCAGTCAGGAGGAGGGCGCTGCTGCCGTTAATTTCCTACTGCAGGGTAAGGTCACCGAGTTGTTTCACGGCTCCAACGTTCAGGGTCTGTGGAACGAAGGCGATCACCTCTATGCGATTGAAGATCGTCATGCCAATGGACGTTTGTTTCGCTATACGTGGAGCGACCAATCCCTGGTCGTTCTGCGTGACGGGCTTGATGAGGCCGAGTCGATCATCCGCTGCACAGACGGTCGCATGCTCTACACGGAAAAAGACAAAGGCGTGGTGCGCCATTTGAGCGAGGACGGCAGCGATCCCATCGTTTTCGCCAATCTGAATCAGCCGACTTTCCTGATGTGCGATCAGCGCGGGCTCTGGATCTCGGAAGATTCGACCCATCGTGCGCGCCTGCTGCTGATCGGCAATGACGGGGTTCAGCGAACCATACTGTCCTTTCTCAAAGCGCCGCAGTCGATCGTCGCCAGTGGCCGAGGGACTTATCTGTTGGCCGAGGGCGGGCGAAATCGGGTGTTGGAGCTGACTCCTCCCTCTGATCAGGCTCGTTAAAAGACTCAAAAGCCGTCACCCAAAAGTGACGGCTTTCACTTGCAGCTCTAGCCAAACTGCCCCGCCGACTCAACCGCAGATTTAGGCTTCCTCAACCGCGTCAACTGATAAGCAATCGCCAACCAAACAAACCACCCCGGCATCACCATCAGCGCAATCCGCGTGTCAGGCCTCAACGCCAGCAACCCCAGCACAAACCCCAAAAACGCCAACGAGACCCAAGCCATCGGCACACCGCCGGGCATCTTGTAAGCCGAGTTCGCATGCAGATCCGGACGTTTTTTGCGGTAGGCGATGTAAGACGCAAGGATGGTCGACCAAGTGAAAATCACCAGAATCGCCGACACGGTGGAGACGATGGTGAACGCGGTCATGACTTCCGGCACGATGAACAGCACCAGCACGCCGACCAGCATCAACAGCGTGGTGAACGCCAGGCTCAGTAGCGGCACGCTGTTGTTCGACAGTCGGCGGAATATGCCGGGCGCGTTGTCCTGATTGGCCAGCCCGAACAGCATGCGGCTCGATGAAAACACGCCGCTGTTGGCCGAGGAGGCCGCTGAGGTCAGGACCACGAAGTTAACGATGCCGGCCGCTGCGGGGAACCCGGCGACGAGGAACAGTTCGACAAAGGGGCTTTTGACTGAAGAAACCTGTTGCCACGAGGTCACGGCAATAATGCAGGTCAGTGCCAGGACGTAGAACAGGATGATCCGCAGCGGAATCGAGTTGATTGCTTTGGGCAGGGTTTTCTCCGGCGAGCGGGTTTCGGCGGCGGCGGTGCCGATCAGCTCGGTGCCGGCGAAGGAGAAGATCGCCATTTGAAATCCGGCGAAGAAGCCGAACAAGCCGTTGGGGAACGCCGCCTGTTTGTCCACCAGGTGACTCAGGGACGCGGTGACGCCACTGGGCGAGACGAAGGAGCTGGCGATCAGCACGGTGCTGACGCCGATCAGAGTTACGACGGCAATGATCTTGATGATCGCGAACCAGAATTCCACTTCACCGAACAGCCTGACGGTCAGCACGTTTAGCGCGAACAGGGTCGCCAGCATGCCGACGGCGGGTATCCACGCCGGTACGTCGGGGAACCAGTACTGGAAGAATCCGCCGACCACGACGGCGTCGCCGATCACCGCCACGCTCCAGCTCAGCCAATACGACCAGCCGAGAAAGAACGCCGCGCGCGGGCCGAGGTAGGCACCGGCGAAGTCGGCGAAGGTTTTGAAGTTGAGGTTGGACAGGAGCATTTCGCCCATGGCGCGCATGACGAAAAACACGAACAGCCCGATGATCATGTAGATGAGGATGATTGACGTCCCGGAGAGCGCGATGATCTTTCCGGAGCCCATGAACAGGCCGGTACCGATGGCACCGCCCATGGCCATTAACTGGATGTGACGATTGCTGAGCGTGCGCTGCAGCGGGCTGTTCAAGCAGCCCGGAAGGGGTCGATTTCATTGCAAAACCTCTTGATTTTATGTTTTTGAGTTTTGGCAGAAAGTAGGTGTCGAGCGTTCTTGTTAGAGAGGCAGCGGCTAATCACAGCGATGCCTGGAAGATGAATGGCCGCCTCGTAAAAAGGGCGGCGATTAGCGATCAATTGACGGTGCGCAGACGCGAGGTTTTGGCCGGTTGCGGATCGAGCAATTGGAAGAGGTTTTTGATGTTCGCTGGCGTCGGCACCAGGTGGATGCGCTGGCCAATTTGCTGTGCCTGAGCCAGGTCTTTCAGGTAGCGCAGTGAGGAAAAGTCTTCCAGGGCAAAACCCACCGAGTCGAACACCGTGACCTGCGTGTCGTTCTCGCGCCCGGCCACTTCGCCCAGCACAATGCGGAAAAACTCGATCACCGGGGAATCGGCTTCCAGTTGCTGAATGTCGCCTTCAATGCGCGTTTGCGGCTCGAACTCGACGATGACCCGGGCGTTGCGCAGGATGTCGGCGTGCAGTTCGGTTTTGCCCGGGCAGTCACCGCCGACCGCATTGATGTGCATGCCGGGCTCGATCATCTCCGGCGTCAGAATCGTTGCGTAGGCTTTGTCGGCGGTGACCGTGGTGACGATGTCCGCGCCTTTGACCGCGTCCTTCACCGAGCTGGCCAGAATCACTTCGATGTCCGGGAACGCCGCGAGGTTGTGCTTCAACTTGAGGGAAGCGTCGCGATCAATATCGAAGATACGAATTTCGCTGATACCCAACATTTCATGAAAGGCCAGCGCCTGAAATTCACTTTGCGCACCGTTGCCGATAAGGGCCATTGAGGTCGCACCCGGGCGAGCCAGCGATTGCGCGACCAGGGCGGAGGTGGCTGCGGTGCGCACGGCGGTAGTCAGGGTCAGTTCGCTGAGCAGCGTCGGATAGCCACTCTGCACATCGGCCAGCAGACCGAAAGCCATGACCGTGAGCAAATTCTGCTGGCCGTTGTTCGGGTGGCCGTTGACGTATTTGAATGAGTACTGCTGGCCGTCGTCGGTGGGCATCAGCTCGATCACGCCTTCTGCCGAGTGATTGGCCGTACGTGGCGATTTATCAAACTGCGCCCAGCGTGCGTAGTCCGCTTCGATGTAGCCGGCCATTTCGCGGATGGCGCGGCGGATACCAACTTGGGTGAACAGACGTGCAGCATCATCGACATCAATAAAAAGCGTCATGGTCGTATTCTCCGATCCAGTCATTGAAAGTTTGTAGAGCGCGGGCTGGCTCAGCTGCGTTTGCTCTCGAAACCGTGCAGCACGTTGACGGCATTGATGCCGATCTCATCGACCATATAGCCGCCCTCCATGACGAACAGGGTCGGGCAGCCGACGCTGGCGATCAGTTCACCAATGCCGATGAAGTCATCGCTTTCCAGCAGGAAGTGACTGATGGGGTCGTCCTTGAACGTGTCGACACCGAGGGAAATCACCAGCACTTCAGGCGCGAACTGCTGGAGTTTTTTGCAGGCGTGGAGCAGGGCGTTGCGGTAGCTCTCCCAGGTGGTGTTTTTCGGCAGGGGATAGTTGAGGTTGTAACCCTCGCCGACACCCGCGCCGACTTCGTGGCTGTAGCCCGAGAAGTACGGATAGGACACCGCCGGTTCACCGTGCAACGAGACGAACATGACGTCGCTGCGTTGATAAAAAATGTTCTGCGTGCCGTTGCCGTGGTGGAAGTCGACGTCGAGCACCGCGACACGTTTGGCGCCTTGGGTGATGGCTTGTTGCGCGGCAATGGCGGCGTTGTTGAGGTAGCAATAACCGCCCATGTACTCGCGTGCGGCGTGATGGCCGGGCGGGCGGCACAGGGCGAAGGCACTGTCGTGGCCTTCATCGATCAACGCCAGGCCGGTGAGGGCGATGTCGGCGCTGGTTTTCACCGCCTGCCAGGTCGTCGCGGTGATCGGCGAACCGGCATCCATCGCGTAGAAGCCCAGCTTGCCATCAATGAACGTCGGCACCTCTTCGCCGGCCAGATCGCGCACCGGCCAGACCAGCGGCAAGGCGTCGTGAGTGCGGCCGGTGGCGCACCATTCGCCCCAGGCGCTTTCGAGAAAACTGACGTAGCGCTCGCTGTGCGCGTTGACGTAGCACGAGCGGTCAAATGCGCGGGGCTCGACGATCTGTCCGAGGCCGACCTGTTTGACGCGGTTGTGCACGGTGTCGGCGCGACTCGGTTGTTCGAACGACGGTTTGAGCACGCCGTCTTTCAATTCGGTGCCGTGGTGCAAACGGTGGGAATCACTGAAAACTGTAAACATTCTGCGCATCCGTTATTGTTAGCCAGTGCAAATATTCTGTTCCGGCTGGGCTGCGCTTTCTTTGCTTTGTGTTCGTGGTTTGGTGGATTAATCGGGCGTTTTTACTCAGGAATGGCGTCATGCAGAAAAAAATATCCAAACGCATCAGCCTCGACGAGACCGACCTGGCGATTCTTGAGTTATTGCAGGAGGACGCCAGTATTTCCAATGCTGAACTCAGCGAGCGGCTGTCGCTGAGTCTTACGCCGTGCTGGCGGCGGCGCAAGCGCATGGAGGAGGCCGGGGTGATCAAGGGCTATCAGGCCAACCTTGATCGGCGGATGCTCGGGCTGGATATCATGGCGTTCGTGCACATTCGTTTTTCCACCCATGCCGACCACGCACCGGACGCTTTCGAGGCGGTGATTGCGCAATTGCCGCAGGTGTTGGCCTGTCACAAGATCACCGGCGATGCCGATTATGTGTTGCAGGTGTTGGCGGAGGATCTTGATAGCTACAGTGATTTCATCGAGCAGGTGCTCAGGCGTCAGGTGGGGATTGCCTCCATTCAGTCCAGCCTGGCATTGCGCGAGGTCAAGACCGGTAGCCGTTTTGCGATACCCAAACCGGGAAAGGAATGAGCGGGCAGGGAGGCAATCATCTCTCTCGTTTCAAAGCGTTGTATGTCGCTGCGCTGATGCCCCGTTGCCACGGAGGGCTGTATTAACGCCAGCCTTCGCAGTGAGCGGTGATGTCGTCCCAGACTTCCCGATAGCTATACCGCAGCCAGGCAGTGTGCATCTTGTGGAGTTGCCGCCGAATCCAGCTGTTATTGCTTGCAAGCAGCATCTGCTCGATATCCCGGTTCAACGCGTCAGGTTCGAAACCTGTCCAGACCGGCGGGAGTACGCATTCGAGGTTCCCGGCGCAGACGACGGCAACTTCGGCATACAAAATGTCTTTAACCTGTTCCGGGTCGTAGTTTTCGATTTGGCGGGCGATGTAAGGGTAATCGACGCCGGTGTCGACAAAGATGTCGGAGAGGGCTGCCCGGATTTTATAGAGGTCGGCAGGACTCAGTTCACGTTTCAATAGTGCAGGCCTCCCGGCTTCAAACGGCATTTAACCTTTCGACCACAGGCGCCAGGGCAGGGCGCTTGTTTTGCCATTCTTCTTTAGTGATGCCCAACAAAACCACATCAACCCGCACCCCATCCTTCACAACGTTCTGCCGCCGAATGCCTTCAATCTTAAACCCGAACTTCTGGTGCATCTTCACTACCGCCGCGTTCATCGCCAGCACTTCGCAGTTCAGCTTCTCCAGCCCGGCGATATCAAACGCGTAATCAAGCATCCAGAACTCGACCAGACTACCCAGCCCCTTACCCTGCAACGCCACATCCAGATAAAACGCCCAGTCCGCCGTCTTCTGCAAAGCGTTTATCGCGTTTAAAGAAACCACGCCAAGCGCTTGTTCATCCTTGATCACCACAAACACTTGCTGACGTGGGTTGCCCTGCAAAGAGGTCAGCCAATGGGCATGTTCCTGTTCGCTGATTTCGTGGGAGGTGTACATGTATTTGCGCACGTCCGGCTGATTGCGCAGGGTACGGACGTGGGCCTGGACAGCGGGGCTGGCGTCGGTGAGGGGCAGGTATTGCATGGGGCTGTCCTTGTCTCGCGAGCGTTTGCAGCTGAACCCGCGCTGTCGATCGGTTAAGTTTCATGTTGCCGTTTGTGGCGGGGGTCTAGGATGCTGGCATCAGGTCGTGTTGTCTTGCTTTTTCATCCCGAGGGGAGCCGTGCCATGAGCGCCAATGTCGTCAAAGTGCTGTTGATTGCTGCTGCTGTGTCGGTATTGAGTGCATGTTCGGGGACGGGCGGGTTGACCACCACGAGTTGTTTTTCGGCGGATTGTCAGTCGCCGGAGGGGCGCAGTAATGCGACGACGTTGAAGTTTGGCGGGAACAGTATTGGCAGTAGCCTCAATCAATACAGTTCCGGGATGTTGCATGACGATTGATTAGCGACGCGTAACGGTAGTGAGGGGGGGGGGGTATCCCCGATGGGTCGCGCAGCGGCCCCCGCTTCTAATGTCAAAAAGTCGGGACTGCTGCGCAGTTCATCGGGGATAAATCCCCTCACCACAGGGTTCTGTGTGAGGCACAGGATTAGTGTCAGGCGTGATGACTCATTGCGGCACGGCAATCCATTCGCCCAGGGTTTGCTGATACTTGCCGGTGGCTTTGCTCAAGTGCAGCCACTGGTCGACGTACAGTTTCCAGCTGATGTCGTCGCGCGGCAGCAGGTAAGCCTTCTCCCCATACTGCATGAACTGATGCGGATTCACCGCGCACAACCCCGGTTTCAATTTCTGCTGATACAGCGCTTCCGAGGCGTCGGTGATCATCACGTCGGCCTTGTTGTCGAGCAGTTGCTGGAAGATCGTCACGTTGTCGTGCAGGGCCAGTTGCGCCTTGGGCAGGAAGGCGTGGACGAAGGCTTCGTTGGTGCCGCCGGCGGGTTCGACCAGGCGCACGTCGGGCTGGTTGATCTGCTCGACCGTCTGGTACTTGGATTGATCGGCGCAGCGCACCAGCGGGATCTTGCCGTCGGTGTCGAGGGTGTTGCTGAAGTAGGCTTTTTTCTGCCGTTCCAGGGTCACCGAAATACCTCCCATGCCGATGTCGCATTGACCGGCCTGCATGTCCGGCATCAGGGTTTTCCAAGTGGTTTGCACCCATTGCACCTTGACGCCGAGGCTGTCGGCCAATGAACGCGCCATGGCGA
Organism: Pseudomonas sp. PB103; assembly: GCF_009764635.1. Taxonomy (NCBI): domain Bacteria; kingdom Pseudomonadati; phylum Pseudomonadota; class Gammaproteobacteria; order Pseudomonadales; family Pseudomonadaceae; genus Pseudomonas; species Pseudomonas sp. PB103. The sequence goes on from NZ_RWIL01000002.1 coordinate 193,066, forward strand.
TGTCGATGCCTTCGAAGTCGCCGTCGTCGCGTTTGAAGGTGTAGGGCTTGTAGTCACCGGTGGTGCAGACGCGCAGTTGGCCTTGTTGCTGGATGCTGTCGAGGTGCGAAGCGATTGTCTCGGCGTGTGCGCCAGCGGCCAATGTCAGCGCCGCGCAGAAGATCATCGTGTTTTTTAGAGTTGTCATTGAGATCGGGCTTCCGGGAAGGACGGTCGCCCAGTGTAGTGAAAGGCTTTCGTCAGTGTCATCCAGCCCGCACAAGGCTATCGGCCAGATCCCGCGCCTGTTGTGAGGCGACAAGCCGCGAGTCGCGGTCCATGTCGTCGCCGAGAATGGTCTTCTCGACGATCACTTCGTGGATGTCGGTGATGCCGATAAAGTCCAGCCAGGCTTCCACGTAAGGTTTCTGAAAGTCGAAACGTTCGGCCGGCGTCGTCGATTGCGCGGAAAAATCCAGGCCGCGCGCATAGGCGACCACGGCTGTTTTGCCTTGCAGCAAACCTTGCGGACCCCGCTCGGGATCGAAGCTGAAGAGGATGTCTTTCTGCGACACCAGGTCGATGAAGTGCTTGAGCTTGTACGGAATGCTGTAATTCCACAGCGGCACCGACAACACCAGAATGTCAGCGCGGTGCAGGCAGGCGGCGAGCGCTTCGAGTTCCTCCCAGGCTGATTGCTGGGTCGGCGTGCGGGGTATGCCGGCGAGGCCGGCGTATTTGGCGCTCATGGCTTCTTCGCCGAACTCCGGGAGCGGCACGCTCCACAGATCCAGCGTCTCGATGTGCGTTTGCGGGTGATGTTGCTGGTGGCGCTCGATAAAGCTGTGGGCCACTTCCAGCGAAGCGGAACGTTGTTTGCGCGGTGAGCATTCGATGTGAAGGAGGGTGGTCACGTAAGCCTCGGCATGTGGGGATGAGTGCGAGGCATTGCAACATAGAGCGCTTCTAACTATAAATCATAAATAAATCAGCCATTGATCACGTATCTCACTATGTTTGACGCTGTGCTACTCAAGACTTTTGTCACCGTCGTCGACGAAGACGGTTTCAGCCGCGCCGCCGAAAAACTGCATCTGACGCAATCGGCAGTCAGCGGGCATTTGCGCCGGCTGGAGGATCAGGTGGGCAAGCCGCTGCTCAAGCGCACCACGCGATCGCAACAGCTGACACCGGATGGCGAGCGTCTGATGGCCTACGCGCGGACGATTCTGGCGCTGAATCGCGATGCCTGGGCGCAGCTCACACGCGTGCCGTTGCAGGCCAAGGTGCGGATTGGCGTTTCCGAGGATTTTATCGAGGCGCGATTGTTGCGGGCGTTGCAGGATTGCGTGGCGCAGCACCCCGGCATGGAGATCGATGTGCAGGTGAACATTCCCGGGACACTGCTCAACCAGATGAGCCTGGGCGATCTGGAAATGGTCATTGGCTCGCAATGTGAAACCGGCGAGTCGGGACGCTTGCTCTGGCAAGAGCCGTTGGTGTGGGCGTGGGCAGCACAACCGCTCACGCAACTGCCGACACCGTTGCCGTTGGCGCTGTTTCCAGAGCCGTGTCCGTATCGCGAAGCCGCGCTGACCCGGTTGGCCCAGGCCGGTATCGCCCAGCGTGCCGCCATGCTGTGCTCAAGCACTGGCGGATTGCGCGCGGCGGCGTTGTCCGGATTTGCCGTGGCACCCATGCCGTTGAGTCAGCTTGGCCAAGGCTTGACAGCACTCGGCGCAGAACACGGTTTACCGGCGCTGCCGGATGCGCAATTTCGCCTGTTTACCGCCCAGCATGCCGATCCGCAGATGATCGACCTGCTATCGCCGGTGATCGTTGATTTTTGCTCCTCACGACGGCAGTAATTGCGCTTACAGCCCGAGACCTTCCTGCACAGCGAGCAACAGGTTGTTCTCGGTCAGTGCGATCGCATCCAGTTGCTGGCCGGTTTCAATCGACTGCATCCACCAGTGGCTTTCGCCGTGTTCATCCACGGTGCGCAGCAAGTAGGTGTCTGTGGCTGAGGGGCTGATTTGTACACGTCCAGCGCCGTCGTCGGTAAACCGGGCAATGGGATCAAATGTCAGGCTTTGATGATTGGCTTCAATCACCAGTTGGTCGATGGCGTAATCGTGGCTTTCGCCATCGGGCGAGGTTTCGCAAACGTGGGTCGGATTGCGCCGAATCTTCAGGCCAACTTCAGTCACCGGTTGCAGCCACGCCTCGATGCGGTGATACAGGTCGTAGACCTGCGCCGGCCAGCAATCGATCTCCAGCGCCGCATCCGCGTGGATGTGCCGGGTTTGTTTGAGTTTGGCGGCGAGTTCGTCTGCTTTACTCATTTCGGATCCCTTGGTTTGATGTCTGCCTGTTAATCGTAGACCCTTCAACGACGTACGGCGTTGCCTTGCGTCATGCGCTTGCAACACAAGCGTGTCGAAATCAACGCTGGCCAGTCCGGCCAGGATGGAAAACCACGGACGCAGGCGTCCCAAGGAGCGGGTAGATGAAAAAGCTGTTTACAATTTTGGCAGTGATTGCACTGACGGCCGGTAGCATCGGCATGAGTTCGGCGCGTCAGTCGCAATCCAGCCAGGTGCAGGCGGAAGCAGTGGCGGGGGTGTTCGATTACTACCTGCTGGCGCTGTCTTGGTCCCCGACCTTCTGTTTGACCCACAAGGACGATTCGCAGTGCACCGGCAAGGGTTACGGCTTCGTGCTGCATGGCTTGTGGCCGCAATACGCCAAGGGCGGCTGGCCGGAATCGTGCCCACCGCTGACCACGCTGTCGGCGGCGGAAACCGCGAAGGGCCTGACGCTGTTCCCGACCAAAAAACTGCTCGATCACGAATGGTCCAAGCACGGCACGTGCAGCGGCCTCGGCGCGATGGGCTATCTGGACGAGGCGGACAAAGCGGTCGCGGCGGTGAAAATCCCTGAAGAGCTGCAACCGTTGAGCAGCTCGTATTACTTCGAAGCGCAGGAGATCGCCGACCTGTTCCGCAAAGCCAACCCGGGGATTCCGGCAGATGGCATCGCGGTGATCTGCAGCGGCCCCGAGTTGTCGGAAGTGCGCGTGTGCATGGGCAAGGACCTGCAATTGGGCGCGTGCGGCAAGGGCGTGAAAACCCAGTGCCGGGCAGGCGACATCCGTGTGCCGCCGTCTCGTTGATATGACCCATAGCCGATCGGCTGAGGACTGAAGACCAAAGACTGAGTACTGAACCTGTGGCGAGGGAGCTTGCTCCCGCTGGGCTGCGCAGCGGCCCCAAAGATCTTGTGAGCGCTGCGCACTCAAGCGGGAGCAAGCTCCCTCGCCACAGGGTTTTCGGCCCTGATGACACTAGCGTTGCTTGCATTGTTCGAGGTCTTGCTGAGTCTTGAGTTCGGTCGAAATGCCCAGCCGATAGTTGCAGTAATCAATAACGTACTGTCTTTCCACGTCACTGAGCCGGGTGAGCTTTTTATCGTCCGCTTCGTTGGCGAAGATATTGACGAACTTTATCTGCAAGGTCGGGTGCTTTTTGATGAAGAACACCTTCTCGGGATCAGCGTCTTCCATCTTTTCGTAGTAACCCACGAACATCGCCCCCGACAGCGCGATGGCGGCAAACAACAGCAGTGACTTCATGCAGAGGGCGGCCTTTTTGATTCGGAGGGTGTCCTGCGTTCTTAAAGAATGTTGCCGGGGCAGATGTTCCTCCACAAGCCTGCTTTTCTTCGCGTCTGCGTTCATACGGTTTATGACTGCTTATGCGGCGCTGGAAAATATTTTCGTCAAACAATCATCCTAATTCACTGCGCGCCGATACAACGGGGCGGGCGGCTGGCGTTTGCCCGGTGCATCTTGGTGGGCTACGCTCACAAAACATAAGGGTTTCGGGCCTTTGCCCTTGTCGTACCTGCTCAGGACATGCGTTTGCCAATCCCCATTCACGATCCGCACCAGGCCCCCGGAGGCTCCCTTAAACGGCTGCCGCTGCGCAAAGCGGCTGTGCTGTTTACCGTGGCGGTGTGTCTGTGCCTATTCGGGTTGTTGTATCTGCAACTGGAGCAGTCACGGCGCCAGGATCTGGCGGTGGCGCAAATGGCCTCGGCCAACCTGACCCGGGCCATGGCGCAGCAGGCCGAGGACACGTTTCTGGCGGCGGATCTGGTGTTGACCAGCCTGGTCGACTGGGTCGAGGACGATGGTTACGGCGCGGCTCAGAAACCGCGGTTGCAGAGAACTTTCGCCCGGCGAGTGCAGCAACTCGAGCAATTGCACGGCATGTTCCTGTTCGACAACAAGGGCCAGTGGGTGATCACCTCCTACCCGGACTTGCCCCATGGCAACGGCGTGGCCGATCGCGAGTACTTCAAATTCCATCAGCAGAACGTATCGACCGTGGCGCACATCGGCCCGGCGATACGCAGCCGCGAGAACGGCGACTGGATCATCCCGATTTCCAAACGCATCAACGACCGCGCGGGCAACTTTCAGGGCGTGTTGATGGCTGGGATCAAGATGTCGTATTTCGACCGGTTCTTCGAAAGCTTCAGCCTCGATAACAACGGCATCATGTTCCTCGGCTTGACCGACGGCACGCTGCTGGCGCGCCGGCCGTTCGATGAAAGCCTGGTCGGCAGCTCGTTGGCCCAAGGCAGGATTTATCGCAAGTTGTTGCCCGACGCGCCCGCCGGCACAGCGATGATCAATTCGGTGGTCGATGGCGTGACACGCTTGTATGGCTATCGGCAACTGGCTGCGTATCCGCTGGTGGTGGCCGCCGCGACCTCGCGTGACACGATTCTCAAGGGGTGGTACGAGCGGGCGGTTCAATCGAGCGTGATCGTTGCGCTGCTGATTCTCGGCGTCGGCCTGTTCGGCTGGGTGTTCATTCATCAGGTGCGTGACGGTGAGCGGATCGAGAAGAACCTGCGCAAGGCGCAATTGACGCTGGAGCAGATTGCGACCCATGACAGCCTGACCGGGCTGGCCAATCGGCGTTTGTTCGAGCGCTCGCTGGAGATCGAATTTGCCCGTGGCGCGCGGCAGGTCAGCCCGGTCAGCCTGATCATGCTCGATATCGATTTCTTCAAGCGCTACAACGATGCCTATGGGCATGTCGCCGGCGATCACTGCCTGACGCAGGTGGCGCAGGTGGTCAAGACGTGCTGCCAGCGCAAGGCTGATCTGGCGGTGCGTTATGGTGGTGAAGAATTTGCGGTGCTCTTGCCGGACACTGACATCAACGGCGCGCTGGCGATTGCCGGGCAGATTCGTCGCAGCGTGATCGACAAACACATTACCCACAGCGGTTCGCCGACCGGTTATTTGACGGTGAGCCTTGGCTGTTATTCGTTCATTCCGAATGGCAACGACAGTCTGGAAGTGTTTATCCAGCGCGCGGATGCGGCGTTGTATCAGGCGAAGAATGCCGGGCGTAACCGCGCGGCGGTGTTGTCGCTGGATGGCGGCATCGCCGAGCTGATGCGCTCCGACCGCTAACCCCACATCCAACACAAACCCTGTAGGAGCGAGCCTGCTCGCGATGGCGTCAGCACGTCCAACTTCTCAGTGACTGGACACTGCGCCATCGCGAGCAGGCTCACTCCTACAGGGGATTTTGCGTTTACCACGGGTGGCTCTTGTTCGTTCAGCCGCCAGTGCCACCGCCTGCACCGCCCGTCCCGCCGCCGGCTGAACCAGTGCCGCCGCCAGCCCCTGAACCTGAGCCGCTGGCGCCGCCATTGGTGCCGGTGCCGGAACCTGCACCGCCGGAGCTGTTACCGCCTGATGGCGCCCCCGGGGTGTTGTCCGGTGGCATGGTCGAGCCGCTGGTGGCGCCGGATTTGGTGCCGGTCGCATCAGCGCCGTCGTTGGCGGCGAAGCTGGCAGCCGAGGCCGTGGCCAGCAGACCGGCAAGCAATAATGAGGTGAATTTGCGCGTCATCATGGTACGTCTCCAAAAAGGGGATTTACCTGATATTGGTCTGGCACGCCGAAGCCTTGGTGCCGATTGGCTGACGAGCGGTCAACGGTGTGAGCAAGTGGCCTCCTGATCTTCTGGAATATTGGCTATTTGCCGAACCGCCCCCCAGGACTACCGTAGGCACACATTCACTCGCCCCGGAAAGCCAGCATGAAACCTCGTACCGATTTCTACACCGCTTCGCCTGACGCTCTGAAAGCCATGATCGCGCTGGAAACCGCAGTCTCCAAACTGCCGCTGGAAAAGACCCTGATCGAACTGGTCAAACTGCGCGCTTCGCAAATCAACGGCTGCGCGTTCTGCATCGACATGCACACCGCTGACGCAATCAAGGGCGGCGAAACCCCGCGCCGCCTGTTCGCCGTGACGGCCTGGCGTGAAGCGCCGTTCTTCAGCGACCGCGAACGCGCCGCGCTGCTGTGGACTGAGTCGCTGACCCAGTTGAGCCTGACCCACGCCCCGGACGAAGATTACGACGTCGTCGCCGCGCAGTTCACGCCCAAGGAAATGGTCGACCTGACCGTGGCCATCAGCACCATCAACAGCTGGAACCGCCTGGCCGTCGGCTTCCGCAAAACCCCACAAGCCTGAATCCCAAGCTGTAGGAGCTGCCGCAGGCTGCGATCTTTTGATTTTGACTTTCAAAGCCAGCTCAAAAGATCGCAGCCTCGTTGCACTCGTCAGCTCCTACAGAACCCAGGCGCCCCCGGGTGATCTTTTGATTTTGATGTTCAAGGCCAGATCCAAAGATCGCAGGGGTTTATCAATGGGCGTCGGCACTCGGCGCGGCGGGGGGTTGGACCTTGCGCATCAAGGGCACCATCGCCGTGGCGATGACGAAGCACACGCCGATCATCAGGAAGGTGTCGCCGTAGGTTTGCGTCTGCGCCTCACGGTAAGTCAGCAGCCATAACTGCCGCAGGCTGGCGGTGACGCCGATGTCGCCGTTCTGGCCCAGGGTGGCGAGGTTGCCGCCGACCTGCGACAGCCACTGATTCATCGCTTCGTTGCTGCTGTTCAGATGTTCGGCCAGCCGCGTGAAGTGCAGGTTGGTGCGGTCATTGAGAATGGTCGCGCACGCGGCAATGCCAATCGCCCCGCCCAGATTGCGCATCAGGTTGAACAGCCCCGACGCATGCTTCAACCGCGCCGGCGCCAACCCGCCCAAGGTCAGCGTCACGGCCGGTGGCACCGCCAATTGCTGGGCAATTCCGCGCAGCGCCTGCGGCAGCATCAGTTGCCCTGCGCCCCAGTCGTGGGTGATCGGGCTGAACTCCCACATCGATACCGCGAACAAGGCCAACCCGACCATCATGATCCAGCGCAGATCCACGCGATTGGCCAGAAAGGCATACAGCGGAATCGCCATGATCTGGAACACGCCCGTGGAGAAAACCGCCAGACCAATGTCCAGTGCGCTGTAGCCGCGCACCCGCCCGAGAAACAGCGGCGTCAGGTAAATCGTCGCGAACAGACCAATGCCGGTGACGAACGAAAAGAAGCAGCCGAGGGCGAAATTGCGATCCTTCAATGCGCGCAGATCGACGATCGGATTGGCCACATGCAATGTCCGGCCAATGAACGCCAATCCAGCGAGGCCACTGATCCACGCGGTGGTCAGGATGGTCTGATCGCTGAACCAGTTCCAGCGCGGCCCTTCTTCGAGGGTGTACTCAAGACAACCGAGAAACAGCGCGAGAAAGACCATGCTCAGGTAGTCCGCGCCCTTGAGCAGCGAAAGTTCCGGCTGGTCGATCTTCACCAGCATCGGCACCGTCACCGCGACGAAAATCCCCGGGATCAAGTTGATGTAGAACAGCCAGTGCCACGAGGAAATATCGGTGATCCAGCCACCAATCACCGGACCCATGGTCGGCGCCAGTGAGGCCACTGCACCAATGGTCGCCGCGGCAATTACTCGTTGTTTACCGGTGAAGAAAAAGAACGCCGTGGTGAATACCAGCGGAATCATCGAGCCGCCAAGAAAACCTTGCAGTGCACGAAAGGCGATCATGCTCTGGATATTCCAGGCGATGCCGCAGAGCAGGCTGGCGAGGGTGAAACCGACCGCTGACGCGCAGAACAACCAACGCGTCGAGAACACCCGCGACAGCCAGCCCGACAGCGGAATCACGATGATTTCGGCAATCAGGTAGCTGGTCTGCACCCACGCGGTTTCGTCGGTGCCGGCGGACAAGCCACCGCCGATATCACGCAGCGATGCCGAGACGATCTGAATGTCGAGCAGCGCAATGAACATGCCGATGCACATGGTTGCGAAGGCGAACACCTTGGTCGCTGTGGCCATGTCCGCCGCGTTGAACGGTTGCGCGGGGGCGGCGAGGGTGGCGCTCATGGCGCAACAGCCACGGCGCTGGTTTCAGGCTGGGCGCGGGTGTCGACTTCGGCGGTCACCGATAGCCCCGGACGCAGATGCCCGAGCACTCCGTCGGCCGGATCAAGGAGGATGCGCACCGGCACGCGCTGGACGATTTTGGTGAAGTTGCCGGTGGCGTTTTCCGGCGGCAAGACACTGAACTGCGAACCGGTGGCGGGTGCGAGGCTGTCGAGACGACCGTGGAATTCCTGACCCGAAAGCACATCGGCGCGAATGCTCACACGCTGGCCCGGCTTCATCCGCGCCAATTGGTCTTCCTTGAAATTGGCGTCGACCCACAAGCCGCTGGCCGGCACCACCGACAGTTGCTGCGAACCGGCCTGCGCATATGCGCCGACCCGCGCACGACGATTGCCGATGACCCCATCCATCGGCGCGCGAAGCTCGGTGTAGTCGAGGTTCAATTGCGCCAGATCGCGTTCGGCGCGAGCTTGCTGGAGGGCGGCGCGGGCTTGCTGTTTTTGCGTGTCGATGACGGCGAGTTGGCGTTGCGCGGCAAGCAGTTCAGCCTGGGCGCGGGCACTCAGGGCCTGTGCGGTTTTGAAGGTGGCGTCGGCGCGTTGCGCGCTTTCCACCGACACGGCATTGGTGGTCACCAGCCGTTTGTAGCGCGCGTTGTCATCCCGCGAACGCGCGGTTTCCGCGCCGGCCGCATCGATGCCGGCGCGAGCCTGGCCGATCACCGCTTGTTGCAGCTGTTCGGTGGCGTCGAGGTTGGCCAGCAACGCTTCTTCAGCGGCCACGGCGCCTTCGGCCTTGGCCAGATTGGCGCGGTAGTCGCGGGCGTCGAGGCGAATCAGCACGTCGCCGGCCTTGACGTGCTGGTTGTCGCTGACCAGTACTTCGTCGATGTAACCGGCCACTTTCGGCCCGATCACCGTAACGTCGCCACCGATGTAGGCGTCGTCGGTTTCCTCGAGAAAACGCCCGGCGCCCCACCAATGCACGGCGTACGCGCCAGCGAAGATCAGCGCGAGCAAGCCGGCACCGGGAAGCAACAGGCGTTTAAGCAGGGGAGGCCGGGTCTTCTCCACAACAGGTTCGAGGGTGGGCATGCTGGTCATGGCGGAATACCTGAGGAAACGGATCGTTATTACGGCTGTAATATGACGCAGGTAATATTTAGTCGCAATTGATTTTTGCAGCCGGTCGTCAGGTGCTTACTTGAGCCAGTGCCCCGGTGTGCTGCCGGTCATAGCCTTGAAGAAGGCGATAAACGCGCTGTCGCTGGCAAACCCCAGCTCGAAACCGCAGTAGCTGAGGCTGCGCCCGGTGGCGAGCAATTCCATCGCGCGCATCAACCGCCATTGCTGGCGCCACTGTTGATAGCTCATGCCGGTGTCGCGCTGGAAGATCCGGCCGATGGTGCGGCTGCTGGCGCCGATCTGCCGTTCCAGCACTTGCAGCTCCGGGGGCAACTGCTCGGGCTGGGCCAATAGCGGCGCCAGGCGCTTGTCGCGAGGCAGTGGCAAGAGCATCGGTTGCTGCGCTGCTTCCGCCATTTCGCTCAGGCACAGGCCCAGCAGATGAGCGAATTTGCCTTGCTGCCAATCGGTGTCGAAATCCGCCGTGGCCATTGGCTCCAGCACCGCGCGCAGCAGCGCACTGACCTCTATCACACACACCTGCTGCGGCAGCTCGCGACAGAGTTCGGCGCTCAGATAGATCGAACGATAATCGACGCTTTGCTGCATCACCGCACGATGACTGACGCCCGGCGGAATCCACGCCGCCCGCGACGGTGGCAGCAGGCACAGCTGCTGGGCGAGGGTGATGCGCGTGCAGCCCTGACGAGTGAATAGCAGTTGCCCACGCTGGTGCAGATGCAAGCCGGAATCGTGGTCGCCCAACGTCGCCGCGATGCCGATGACGGGCGCGGGATAACTGTCGGCGTCAAACGTTGCGTGTGCGTCGAGCCAGGCCATGGGTTGTCCGATTTCAACGATAAGTTGGCAGGATTCGGATAATACGCCAGCTGACGCTTCTTAAACTCCTCAGCGGTTTTACTTGAGGAGTGACAAAGGATGAACAACAGAAATCTGTTGCTGCTGGCGATTGCGCTGCTGATGTTTCCGCAGATTGCGCAAACCCTGTACAGCCCGGCGTTGGGCGATATCGGCCGGGTGTTCAACGTTGGTCCGGAAGCGGCGGCACAAACCTTGTCGGTGTATTTCCTCGCCTTTGCCGTGGGCGTGGTGGTCTGGGGGCGGTTGTGCGACCGCATGGGCCGGCGGCCGACGATGCTCGCGGGGCTGGCGATTTACGCGCTGGCCACGATGGTGGGGTTGCGGGTCGACAGTTTCACTGGACTGTTGATGGTTCAGGCAACGGCAGCATTCGGGGCGGCGGTCGGCTCGGTGGTCACGCAAACCGTGCTGCGCGATCGCTTCAAGGGCGCGGAATTGGCGCAGGTATTTTCGCTGGTGGGCATCGCGCTGGCGGCCAGCACCGCGATCGGTTTGTTCAGCGGTGCCAGCCTGGTTCAGGCTTTCGGCTATCGCGGTGTGCTCGGCGCATTGCTTTTTCTCGCCGCGCTGCTGTGGTTGTGGAGTGTGTACGCCTTGCCGGAAACCCGACCGGAACAACTGCCACACGTTTGCCTGTGGGAAACCCTCGGGCGCATGTTGCGTGATCTCGGCATCTGGCGTTCGGCGTTGTGGGTCGCCGCGTTCAACGTCGCCTTGTTCAGTTATTACAGCCTCGCACCGTTCCAGTTTCAGCGTCTGGGCCTGAGCGAAACCTGGTTCGGCTACAGCGGCGTGATCCTCGCGCTGGGCTCAGGTTTTGGAGCATGGTTCAACCGACGGTTACTCAAGGCGGGAGGCAATGCTTTGCAACTGATTCGCCTCGCCGCCGTCAGCGGTCTGCTCGGTGGATTCGGCGTCTGGTGGCTGCAGGACAGCGTCGCGTTTGTGTTGCCGATGTTGCTGATCGTGTTGGCGTTCGGCATGGCGATTCCGAATATTCTCGGCATGGCGCTGGTTGATTACGCCGATCGTTTGGGCACAGCCGGGGCTTTGTTGGGGTTGATGTATTACCTGTTGATTGGCGCTGGGTTGATGCTCGCCGGCTGGTCTCAGGCCCTCGGGGAAACCCTGATAGCGTGCAGCGCCGTGGCCCTGCTGCTGGCGATAAAGCCAATCAAAGCAATTGTTTAAGAAATGTAAGCGCTGTAGGAAGCGTCTTGCATTTGTGTAGGAGGGCTCCGACTATCACGATCATTGATGACATGGCATTACGCCATTTGATGATCGCAAGGAAGTTGCGTGCCGTATCCGTTTCGCGCTGTATTTCGTCGTCGTGCCACGCGTTGCCCGCTGTTGTCGGCCTTTGTGTTGAGTGTCTGTGCCTCCTCGATTGAAGCGGCCGAACCTGTCGCGCCGGGTCAGGAAGTGCTGCGCCAGCAACAACAGCAACAGCGCGATCTGCAACAACTGCAAATCGAACAGCGTCGCCGTCAGCTGGAGCGCGGCGCGTTCGGCCCGGCGCCGGTCACGCCGGCCGTCCCGCCAGCCGTAACCGCCGATGAGCGCTGCTGGCCGTTGAGCGGCACGCGCATCGGCGGCGTCACGTTGATCGACAGCGCCACACTCAACGCGCGCATCAAACCCCTGCTGGCACCGTGCATGGGCGTCGGCCAGATCAATCATCTGTTGGCGACCATCACGGCGAGCTACGTCGACAAAGGCTACATCGCCAGTCGCCCGTACCTGGTCAGCGCCCCGGCGGCGGGACAGTCGCTGGATATTCGCGTTGACGAAGGCTACATCGAGTCGATCGAACTGGCTGATCAGAGCCTGCCGGTGTCCCTCGGTGGCGCGTTCCCCAACATGCTCGGCGAGCCGTTGAACCTGCGCGATCTGGAGCAGGGCCTCGATCAGTTGAATCGCCTGCGCTCACTCGATCTCACCGCCGACATCGCCCCCGGCAGCCAGCCCGGTGCGTCGCGGATCATCTTGCGTTCGCGCGGCGCCACGCCTTCACGTTGGGCCTTGAGCGCGGGTGTCGACAACCTTGGCAGCGCCAGCACCGGGCGCGACCGCGACACCGTCAGCCTGAGCCTCGACAGCCCGCTGCAACTCAACGATCTGCTGAGCGTCAGTGCCAGCGACACGCTCAATCAGGGCGATCGTTACAACCGCAATGCCAGTCTTTATTACGCGATTCCCTACGGCTACTGGACGTACAGCGTGTTCGCCAGCCATGCCGAATACCGCGCGCCGTTCAAACTGCCGAGCGTGACCTTTCACAGCACCGGCATCACCGACCAGGTCAGCCTGCGCGCCGACCGCGTGTTGTGGCGCGATCAGAGCCGTCAGCTCAGCGCCAACCTGCAACTGGCGCACAAGGACGTCGACAGTTATCTGGAAGACGTGCGCCTGGGCATTCAGAGCCCGACGCTGACCGTGGCCGAGGCCGGGCTCAACCTGTTCTGGCTCGACCGCGCGGTGTGGAACCTCGACCTCAATTACGCCCAAGGCCTGCGCTGGTTCGGTGCCGACAACGATTCGCAGCATCAGATCAACAACCTGCCCAAGGCGCAGTTTCGCAAATACCGCGCCGGCCTCAGCCAGTGGCGCAACGGCCAGCTCGGCGGGCAAACCTGGCAATGGCAGAGCCAGCTCAACGTGCAATACAGCCCGGACCCCTTGCCGGCGATCGAACAGTTGCTCGGCACCGACGATTCGGCGGTGCGCGGTTATCGCGTCAGCAGTGCGTCGGGTGCCAGTGGCGCGATCTGGCGCAACACCTTGCGCCTGCCGCTGCGTAGCGAATGGCCGGTGCAGATCACCCCGCGCGTGGGCCTCGACAATGGCTGGATCAAGGCCGATCACGGCGCTCAGGGCCAACGTCTGAGCGGCGCCAATGTCGGCCTCAACCTGGGCTGGAAAAATCTGCAAGTGGACGTCGATTACCAACGCGCCCTCAACACCCCGAACGGCTTGCAGCACGAGCCAGAAACCTGGCTGATGCGTGTCGGGGTGCAGATATGACCGCCACATGAACCGCTAACGCAGTGAACCAATAGCCGTCGGATCTGAGCGCGTCAGCCACGGCCAAAAATTAAAACGCGCGACGTGATGCCGTACTCACATGGAGACGTTTTTATGCCAGCCCACACCTTTGCATTTCATCTTTCGCCACGGGGCAAATTGCGCTGGGCGATTGCCAGCCTGTTCTTCGCCGTGCACCTGCCGAGCGCGATGGCCGGCGGCGTCGTGGTCGCACCGGGCCCCGGCGGCACCGCGCAATTGCAAACCCAGGGCGGTGTGCCCATCGTCAACATCGTCGCGCCCAACGGCTCGGGCCTGTCGCATAACCAGTTCCTCGACTACAACGTCGACCGTCAGGGCCTGGTGCTGAACAATGCCTTGCAGGCCGGGCAATCGCAGCTCGCCGGGCAACTGGCGGCCAACCCGCAACTGCAGGGGCAAGCGGCGAGCGTGATCCTCAACGAAGTGATCAGCCGCAACCCGTCGGCCATTAATGGCGCGCAGGAAATTTTCGGCCGTGCTGCCGATTACGTGCTGGCCAACCCTAACGGCATCTCGGTCAATGGCGGCAGTTTCATCAACACGCCGAACGCCAATCTGCTGGTCGGTCGTCCGGAGTTGATCGACGGCAAACTGCAAAGCCTGAACACCCGCGACGCCAGCGGTCAGTTGCAGATTCAGGGCGGCGGTCTGCGTAACGCTGAGGGCTCGATCAACCTGATCGCCCCGCGCATCGACAGCCAGGGCGCAATCAGCGCGCGCGATCAACTGAACCTCACGGTCGGCCGCAATCAGGTCGATTACGCCAGCGGCCAGGTGAAAACCGTGGACCCTGCTGGCAGCACCACTGATCAACGCATCGACGCCAGCCTGTTCGGTGCGATGCAAGCCGGGCGCATCAACATTGTCAGCACCGCCGAAGGTGCCGGTGTGCGCGTGGGGGCGGTGCAAGTCGCCGGTCGTGACGGCGTGCAGATTCGCTCTGCCGGTGACCTCACGGTCAGCGGTGAAGCCGTAGCCAACAGCCTCGACGTCACCCGCGCCGGGATTCGCAGCAGTCAGGGCGATGTCGGCTTGCACAGCGGCAAAGACCTGACCCTGGCGGCCACCGATGTCAGCGGCCGCGACGTTGCGGTCGACGCCAAGCGCAACCTGACCCTGAGCACGGTCGAAAGCCGCAAGCTTCAGGAAAAGCGTGAAAACTGGAACAACAGCACCATCGGCATCACCTGGGAAACCTACGATCGCACCCAGACCGACAGCGAATCGCGCCAGCACGGCAGCCAGATCGTCGCCAGCCGCGACGTCAAGCTGTCGTCCGGCCAAGACACTGAACTGAAAGCGGCCAAAGTCGAAGCGGCGAAGACGCTCGAGGTCAAAAGTGGCGGCGATCTGCGCCTGACCGCCGCCACTGAAAGTCATACGCAGACCGATCAGGGCAATCATCGCAAACACCTGTGGAAAGCCGACTGGAACACCAGCAGCGAAGAACAGCGCAGCGTCACCAGCCAGTTGAAGGGCGGCAACATCGCCCTGCAAACCGCTGGACTGCTGCGCTCCGAAGGCGCTGAGCTGAACAGCTCGGGCGACGTGCAACTGGCCGGCAAACAGGTAGAAATCACCACGGCGACACGAACCAACCGCAGCAGCGACAACCGTTATTCCGGTGACCTGGTCGGCGGTGGTTTCTTCGGCAAGACCGGCGATGCCGACAAAGGCCAGACCCAGCATCAGGGCAGCAAGATCAACGCCGCCGGCAAACTGATCGTCAAGGCTGACGACGTGCGCATCAGCGGCAGCCAGGTGCGCGGTGGCACGGAGGCGAGCGTGATCAGCGACAAGGGCTCGCTGATCATCGACGGCGTGCAGGACACCTCGCACAGCAACAACCACGACAAGGACAGCAAGTTCTTTGGCATCACCAAAGACGAGTCGCGGCAGAACCGCCAGGACAGCACCACGGTGCGCAGCGAACTGGTGTCTGACAGCAACCTCAAGCTCAAGAGCGCCAAGGACATTGAAGTGGCCGGCTCGACGGTCAAGGCTGGCGGTGCGCTGACAGCTGACGCGGCAGGGGATGTCAATGTGCACTCCACGCAGAATACCGCTGACAGCAGCGCCACCACGCAAACCCGTGGCTTCGATGCTTACGCCAAAGAGCAGAGCCCGGAGCAGTATCGCGCCGGCGTGCATTACGAAGACAAGCAGCAAACCGTGACCCGCAACGACGTCACCCAGCAAGGCTCAAACCTCACTGGCGGCAGCGTGCAGGTGAAGGCCGGCGGTGATGTGACGATCAAGGGCGCAGAGGTCAACTCCAGCGCAGGCGATACCACGCTGACCGGCAAAAATGTCTCGTTGCTGGCTGAGCAAGACAGCCATAAAACCTCCACCGAGAACAGCAGCACCGGCGGCGGTTTCTACTACACCGGCGGCCTTGACCGTGCCGGCAGTGGCGTCGATTTTGCCCACAGCACGGCGCAGGACAGCACCGACAAAACCACCGCGCAAACCACCCAGGTGCAGAGCAGCGGTAGCCTGCACATCAATGCCGACAAAGTCACGACCGAGGGGGCGCAACTCAAGGCCGGTAATGGCCTGAATGTCGCCGCCAACGAAGTCGACAACCGTGCAGCCAGCAACACTGAAAGCAGCAGCCATAGCGAGAGCAATTGGTCGGCGGATGTTGGCGCGAATGTCGAGTACAAGGACATCGCCCGGCCGATCGCCGGTGCAGTCAAGGACGTGCTCGCCGGCAAGGTGCCAGACAAAGACGCGTTGGCCAATCTCGGTCAACCGAACGTCGGTATCGATGTTGCGGTGGGCCATGGCAGCGCCAGCAAAACCGAGCAAAACAGCAACGCCGTGGTCAGCCGTTTTGACGGCGGCACTGTCGACGTGAACGTCGCCGGCACGCTGCACGACCAGGGCACGCAGTACAACGCCAGCAACGGCAAAGTGAACATCAGCGCCGACACCCTGGTCGCTGATGCCGCGAGCAACACCCACAGCAGCATCGACAATAAGGTCGACGCCAAGGTCGACGTGCGCGTCTACACCAAAACCGGCGAAGACGTGAACGTTGCCGGCAGCGGCGCGGGTGGCAGCAGTACGTCCAGCAAAGACACGTCCACCGCCGTGGTCGGCGCTTATGCCGGCAGCCAGGGCGTGACCATCAAAGTCGGTGGCGACGGCCAATTCGAAGGCAGCCGTTTCGACGGCGGGCAGGGCGGCGTGAACATCAAGACCGCTGGCGATCTGGCGCTGAATCAGGCCAACGACCGCCAAAGCAGCAGCGATGCCAGCCTGCGCGGCAATGGCTCGCTGACGGTCGGCACCTTGCCGGGCACCGATGGCACCAACGTCGACCTCGGCGCCGGGTTCCAGCTCGATCACAGCGGCAAGCAAACCACTGACACGCAGGCCCATGTGGCAAGTATCAGCGGCAATGGCGTGCAGTTGCGCAGCGGCGGCAATCAGGTCCAGCAAGGCACGCAGATCGACAGCGCGGGTGCTATCGACTTGCACGCCGACGGCAAGCTCGATCTGCAAGCGGCCACCGCCACGCACAACGCCACCGGCAGCAATCTGGGCGGTGGCCTGAAGGGCGGCGGCAGCAAAACCAGCAGCGAGAAGAGCCGTGATCAGGGCGGCAATCTCAGTGGCAATTTCAACATCGGCCAGATCAATGAGCATTCGCAAACCCTCAGCGGTGGGCAGCTCAATGCTTCGGGCGGTATCGCGTTGAGTGGCGATGCGGTGTACCTGCAAGGCACCCAGGTCAGCGCGCCAAACGTCAGCATCGATGCGCAGAAGGGTGGTTACGTGCAGGAGTCGGCGCAGTCGACCGACAGCCGCAATAACTGGAATGTCGCGCTGAATGCCGGCGGTAACCTCAGCAGCAAGAAACCGACCGCTGCTGATGAGCAAGCAAGCAGCGATCACGGCTTCAATGCCGGGGCCAAGGTTGGTGTCGATTACTCGCAAGGCACCACCCAGCAGAACAGCCAGATCAAGGCTGACACCGTGGTGCTCAACAGTGGCGGTGATGCACAACTGGCGGGCGCGCGCATCGAGGCGAAAAAAGTCAGCGGCCACGTCGCTGGCGATCTGACTGTCGAGAGCCGTCAGGACAGCCGCAACCAGGCCAAAGTCGAGGTCGACCTGGGCCTGACCGCGAAGAAAAATCCACCGGGCGACAAAGAAAAACTCGCCGGCACCGATTACAAACCGACACTGAAAGCGCAGGGTGAATACGCGCACAAGGACAGCGTTACGCAGGCGTCCGGCCTCAGTGGCAGCCAAGGTGTGAACCTGGCAGTGGGCGGCGCTACGCAGTTGACCGGCGCGCGGATTTCGTCGGCTGACGGCAAGGTTGATCTGGGCGGCTCCAAGGTCAGCAACACCGAGCTGAACAACCGTGACTTCGGGGTAAAAGCGGGGCTGGACCTGCCACACAAAACCGAGGAAAACGTGCCCAGGGTTTCCCTTGAAAACGGCAACCTGAAAGTCGGTCCGGTCACCCTCAGTGGGCACCTGGACAGCCAGACCCTGCAGGCCGGTATCGACCACAAAGGCTAAAGGACCACCGTCAAACCTGAAGGTGTGAGCCTGCTCGCGATCGCGTTATTTCAGCCAAGCCATTGGGCTCTGAAATACCGCGAAGACGAGCAGGCTCGCGCCTTTTTTATTTCGTCCTCATGCCTTCAACGGAATATTTCGCATCGTGACCAGCGCGGTCGCGCAGAGTGTTTCCTTGCCTTCTTTCACCGCAAACAAATCGGCAGCCGCCACCGTGGTGTTGTGCGAGGCGTTGATCACGCGTCCTCGTGCCAGCAGCTTTTCACCGTCGGCGGGGGCGATCAGTTTGACGGTGAAATCGGTAGTCATGTTGATCCAGCCGGGGGGCAGCAGGGTGCCTGCGGCCGAACCACCGGCGAAGTCAGCCAGGGCGCCGATGATGCCGCCCTGGAAGTAGCCGTTGTGCTGGGTGAGTTCCTTGCGCGTGGGCTGCTCGATTTCACAGTGGCCGGGTTTGAGGAAGTTGTAATGGAAACCCAGCAGTTTTGCCGCCGGCATACTGAGTACGGCGAATTGAACATGTTTGTCGAAATCAGGGTTGCTTGCAGTGAAATCTTCCATGGTCTTTATCCTTAACGTCTGCATTGATGAACGACACTAACCGAGCCATCGCTCGAGTGTTTTATCCATGTACTGAGCGCGTATTGCGTTGCGCATGATTTTGCCGCTGCTGGTTTTCAGCAGTTTCCCCGGCATCAGTAAAACGATGTCGTAGGGCGTTATTTCATTGTTCACCACCACGGCCTGACGGATCAGCGGGATAACGTCGTCGGCAAGCATTTTCTTGCGCCACTCCCGGCGCACTTCTTGAACAATGATCAACTTGTCCTCAGCGTCGGGCAGCGAAAATACCGCGCAAGCAGAATGCTCCAGGCCTTGGTGTGCGGACCACACGTTGTGCTCGATGTCCTGGGGGTAATAGTTCTTGCCGCGAATAATGACCATGTCTTTTATTCGCCCCGTTACATATAGCTCCCCCTGGTGAATAAAACCAAGGTCGGCGGTACGTAAATAGGTCGGTTGAATACCGTCTGATAACCGGTTGGAGAAGGTTTCAGCGGTGAGCGATTCACGCTGCCAGTAGCCCCGCGCAACATGCGCGCCGGCTATCCAGATCTCGCCAATGGCCCGCGGTGCACAGGCGCCTCCGCTGACGGGGTCAACGATCGCGATATGTGTGCCCGGCAACGCTGCGCCTGAGCTCACCAGCGTTTGGCTGAAGGGCGAATCGCTGGGCACAACCTTGCCCTCGCGCAGCGCCGGCCCGTCGACATTGAGGGTCTTCACGCCGGTTCCCTTGATGCCGCCCGCCGCTTGTAACGTGCATTCGGCCAGGCCATAACACGGATACATGGCTGCCGAATCAAAGCCAAATCGCTGGAAGGCCGTTGCGAACGCTTGCAGCGTCTCGATGCGAATGGGCTCGGCGCCGTTGAACGCCAGTTGCCAGCTGCGCAGATCCAGTTCGATGTCCGGCTCACGTTCCAGCGCTTTGACACATGCACCAAAAGCAAAGTTGGGCCCGCCGCTGGTGCGCGCCTGATACAGGGAAATCGCCTGAAGCCAACGCAGTGGCCAGCGCATGAAGGTGACGGGCGACATCAGCACACTGGTGGCGCCAACGTACAGCGGCTGCAATATATTTCCGATCAGGCCCTGGTCGTGGTAATGCGGCACCCAACCGACGACGGTAGAGTCGGGGTCGTGGCCGAACGCCTGGCGAATCATCGCCTGATTGGCAACGATATTGGCGTGCGTGACCATCACGCCTTTGGGCGCGGACGTTGAGCCTGAGGTGTATTGAATAAACGCCAGGTCCTGCGCCTCCACGCTCGGCCATGGCGCCGTCAGGTCCGGCGGTTGCGCGTCTGGCCAGTGGTCCATTTCGAGCCACAACGGCGATGGTTGCTGCTCGGGATCCTTGAGCGCACTGCTCAAGGCCTTGAGGGTAATGATCAGGCGCGGCGAGCAGTCATCGATGATGCCTTGCAGGGTGCGTTGCGAGCGCTTCTTGTTGGGCGGGCACAGGGGAACGGCGACGACACCCGCGTACAGGCAGCCGAGAAACGCGACGATGAAATCCAGCCCGGCGGGGAAGATCAATAACGCCCGGTCACCTTTTTGCGTGGTTTGTAACAGCCGCCCGGCAAATTGCCTCGCCTGGTTTCTCAGCTCGGCGAAGGTCAGCTGTGTTTCCGGCGCGAGTTTTTCTGACAGAAAAATATACGCCGGTTTATCCGGGCATTGCTCGTTATGGCGTTCGAGGCAGTCGGTCATCACGCGAAACTTTTGCATTCAGCCCTCCGGGTGCCGTCAGCGTTCAGCGCGTGATGAATGATGTCGACCAACGCTTGGGGTTGCGAGGAATGGAAGAAGTGGTCGCCACTCAATTCATGGAAATGGAAGGCGCCCGTGGTGCGTTCGCGCCAGGCCATCAGCTCAGCACTTTCAACCACCGGGTCGTGGGTGGCGTAGATGGCCGTGATCGGGCAATTCAGTCTGCGCGCCGGCTCAAAGTCATAACGCTCTACCAGGGCGAGGTCGCTGCGGATGACCGGCAACAGTGCATTCAACATTCGGTTGTTGTTGCCGATCGCGGCCGGAACGCCGCCGTAGGCGATCAGCTCGCCAAGAAACGCCGGATCGGACAAGGTGTGGATCGGCGCGAGTCGAGCGGCCAACTGCGGCGCGCGTCGGCCCGACACAAACACGTGCGCAACCTGGTGCGGATTAACCAGTGAAAGCTTGCAGGCCACCTCATAAGCCAATATCGCCCCCATGCTATGACCATAAAACGCCAGTGGTTGACGTTCGTGGCACAGCTGTTCAGCGATTTTCGCCGACAGGCTGTCGACATCGTTAAACCGGGCGCGATGCGCAGGGCTGTCGAAGCAGGCGAGTTTGATTCTTCGAACGGAATCGGCGAGACGCGATCCCCATCCGTTGTACGTGGCGTTACTGCCGCCGGCATGAGGGAAACAGATCAGCGAACGTATCGGTGTGTGCATTTCAACCTGCCTGAGCGCGTCATACAAACTGGACATCGAGGGAGGACAGGCTGCGAACGATGAAACTGCCTGCCTGCCACGACGGCTTTTCGTCACGACGCACCCAGCGCGGCCCGTCCAGTAATCGTTGCAGCACGGTCTGCATCTGCCGCTCGGCCAATAACGCGCCGAGGCAACCGTGCATGCCGTAGCCGAAGGCGAGATGGCCTTTGGTCTTGCGCTCGATGTCGAAGCGCTCGGCCCCGGCAAAGACCTGTTCATCCCGGTTGGCGGAACCCAGGCACAGCAGAATCTGATCACCGGCCTTGATGGTCTGGCCATCCAGGAGCAGGTCCTTGGTGGCGAAGCGTTTGGTGTGTTGCAGCGGCGTTTCGAAGCGCAGCACCTCTTGCACACAACCGGCAATCAGCGCCGGTCGGTCTTGCAGCAACTGCAATTGATCAGGCTGTTCAAGCAAGGCATGAATGCCGTTGCCGATCAGACTTTTAGTGGTTTCATTGCCGGCAACGAAACACATGATGCAGACGAAGATCAGCTCTTCGTCGGTCAGGCGGTCGCCGTCGATTTCCAGGGCCAGCAGTTGACTGATCAGATCCTGTTTCGGGTTGCGCTTGCGTTCGGCGATCACGCCGGACAGATAGGCCATGTATTCATCGAGCACCTGGCTGACTTTTTCGAAGTCGTCTTTGACCATCAATCCCGGTTCCAGAAGGAAGCGGATGGCATGGGTCCAGGTATCGATGGTCGCGTGCATTTCAGCCGGTAAGCCGATCCATTCGCACATCACGCGAAGCGGCAAGGGCTGCGCCAAGCCCGCGATGATGTCCATGCCGCCGTGCTTGTAAGCGTCTTGCAGCAGCGCTTGAGTTATCACTTCAATCGAGCCTTGCAAGCCGTCGATGGCCACGGCCGAGAAAGCAATGTTCATCATCTTTCGCAAACGATGATGGTCGGGGTTCTCGGTGAAGACGATTGATTTGTAGGCCAGTCGCTGAAACGGCGCGTTGTCGCGACCAAACCGCGCCGCCTGGTTATCGACCTGTCTGGGAATGATGCTGGCGTTGCAGCTGCGGTCACGCAGGATGCTCATGACGTCGGCATGCCGGGTGACGACCCACATCCCGAGCACTTTGTGCAGCGGGTTCAGCTCGCGTAATTGACGGTAAACCGCGTACGGCGTCTCACGAAATTCAGCGGAAAAAGGATTGAAACGCGGCAATTGCGGCGGTTTGCCGGAGGACAACAGTTGGCCCTGAGCACCATCAGACATCGTGAGGTTCCTTCCACCAGATGGATTATCGAATGGCTTGCAGTTGCAGTCTCAGCAGTTGGATCTTGCCGAACTGAAATCCATAAGCCGACATCTTCAGATAGCGCAGATAACGCGCCACAATCGCCTCGCCGACGCGTTGTGTCGCCACGGCTTTGTTGGCGGACAAGCGGCGATACCATTCTTCACAGGTTCTTGCGTAATCCAGCCGGCCGTTGTCGACCCGTTGGATTTCGAAAATGCCTTCCGCCGCTTTGGCGATCTCCGCCAGGGTCGGCAGATCGGCATTGGGAAATATGTCTTCGTTGAAAAAACGGCTGGCCTGGTCCCGGGACATCGCCCCGTAAGCGATGGTCTGCAGCGACAGTCTTCCTTCGGGTTTCAACCAGTCACGACAGGCCGTGAAGAAACGCCGGTAAATGGCAATTTTTTCCTCCACGCTGTCGGCGGGAGAGGCGAAGTGCTCGAACGCGCCGATGGAAATGATCCCGTCAAACGGTTCGGCGGGGGCGTACTCCTGCCAGTTTTTGATCTCCACAGAGACTTTCGAATAGGCCTGGCTGTGGACATAGGCCGCTTGTTCATCGCTGAGCGTCAAACCCGCGGCGTGCTTGATGTTGGGCAACTTCTCCAGGGCCGCCAGAACACCGCCCCAGCCACAGCCGATATCAAGCACCGATTGCAGGTTTTTCGCGCCTATCGCTTCAAGGTGATAGTCGATTTTTTGCGTTTGCGCGCTTTCCAGCGTTTCACTGTCGGCCCACACGGCGCAGGAATAGGACAGCGTCGGATCGAGCCAGAGCTCAAAAAAGTCGTTGCCGACATCGTAGTGATGACGTATCGCTTTCGACTCTTGTTGCAATCGATGTTCGGCGGTCAGGTCGTTCATTTTCCCGACTTCCCGGCGCCAGCGATGATCAGTTCGGCGACCGCTGTGATGTTGGGGTTATCGAACAATTCTTCTGCGGAAATTTCCACGCCGTATTCCTGTTCGATCTCAATCAGCAACGACACGGCCAGAGACGAGTCGAGTCCCAACTCGCTGAAGTCTTTATCTTCGTCAATAGTGCTGCCGGGCGCATTGAGCAGTTGGCTGATCTGGCCTTTGCACCATTGGATAGCCAGTTCTTTTGTGATCGGAGCAGATTCATAGGCGGTCATGATCGAGTGTTCCTTATTGTTGGGTTTGGACGTTTCTTTTTTTGCGACTGGTTCTGCGCTGCACGGTGGGCACGCGTAGATCCCAGGTCAGCCCCACCAGGCTCAAGCCACGGATAAACCAGTAGCCGGGATCGAAGGCCGCCCATTGCAGCCCGAAAGAAGGTGATTCGGGAAAGGCATGGTGGTTGTTGTGCCACGACTCGCCAAAGGTGAATAAGCCGAACAGGCCACCATTGCGGCTGTGGTCTCTGGATTGATAGGGGCGGGTGCCGAAGCGGTGCAGCAAGGAGTTGATGGACCAGATGATGTGGCCGACGACAAACATTCTGACCGCGCCGCCCCACAGGAAACCGCTCACCACGCCCCACAACGACTGGCTCAGCAGGCCGCCGAGGATGGCCGGGGCGACGAGCCCGAGAATCACCCAGGTGTAGTAATGCCGCGCGGTCTTGGCAATGAGCGGATCACGGATCAGGTCCGGCGCGTAGTAGGCGACGTTGGGGTAGTCGTGTTCTTTCATCCAGGTGAAGTGCGAGTGCACCAGCCCTTTGATCAGGCCTTTGAAACCGGGGCCTTGCAGGTTGGGCGAGTGCGGATCTCCCGGCTGATCACTCAATTCGTGGTGACGCCGATGCATGGCGACCCACGACAGCAGGGCGCCTTGCCCGGCCATCGAACCGAGGATTGTCAGGGCCACAGCGACGGCAGGCCTGGCCTTGAATGAACGGTGCGTGAAATACCGGTGGTAACCGACACTGACACCGATTCCGGTCAACGCCCAGAAGGCGATAAACAGTCCGATATCGACGCCACTGACCGGAATATAAAACGCCATTATTCCCGCCAGGATGACACCCAGTACGGGAAGCACATCGAACATTAAAAAATGCTTGCGTTGCAGTCGATGGAAATACGGGCTGCTGATCGCTTTGCGTTTTACATCTTTGGTTTGGCTTTTATCTTGCGGAATCTGATCCAGCTCGGGTAAACGCGCAGCACTGTCCATCGTCAATCGCTCCGTGACAAATCGTATATACGCTAGAGGTGACCGTTACTCTCGTTATGGACAGTAACGGCGCTGTCGCCTCAACTGACGACTAGAAAAGACGCGCTGGCCCGCACCACTCGCTCTTCGCCAACGCTGATATAACTATTGGCGAACACCAGGCGGCTGCCGGTCTTTTGAATGTCAACGCTGGCTTCCAGCCAGTCGCCGATCTTGGCCGAGCCGGCAAAGTCGGTGGTGAGTGTCGTGGTGACGAGTTTGAGCGGGGGATTTTTCGAGAAAGCGGTGTTGTAGCCCAAGGCAACATCCGCCAGCGCCATGAACAACCCGCCATGGGCGAGTCCGCGCGCATTGGTGTGTTTTTCTTCTACACGAATGCCAATGGTCAAGCCTTCGGCATCTTTGCGATAAAAGAACGGACCGAGCAGATCGAGGAAGGGGCTGGTTCGGAACAACGGTTCGAAACTGTGCGGAATATCCATTTCGCGCTCCTTTTTATTTTAATAAGCACATGGTTTTTATATTTTTCTGGATCACGGTAATGCGCAGGCTAATAGCCTGTTGATTGTTCAGGGAAGAAGTCGGCGACGAACTGCAGTGCGCAACGCCGGCGATCTGGCGAGTGGACGATTGATAGCGCTGAGCAGGCTTTGGTCTATGGACAGACCACGACGAAGAACGATAGCGGCGGCGTCATAGCGAGCGCCTGCCAAGCTGATCGATCCTCTGTTGAGCGGGGCGACGGTCATTTTATCGTCCATGATATTAAGCAGTCGCATGAACGTAGCAGCGGATCCGGGCTTGTCAAATCGGTTTGCCTGTTGTTTTTTAGCGTTGAAAGCGCGACCGCTCTAACTCAGGTGCAAGGCGATCATTTCTGAATGCGACAGTCGCCACCAGGCTGGAATGATTTGCCGGGCTTAATAGGAAGCATTACTATTCACGCCCCTTTCCTCAGCACACCGCCCAATCCCCCATGCGTCCCCGCAGACCCGGCTTTTTCGAGCATTACGAAGAGTTGATCGGCACCTGGACCCGGCGCCTGCGCAATCGCGCGCAGGCCGAGGATCTGGCGCACGACACTTTTGTGCGGGTGCTCGAATCCGATTCGGCGGCGGTGCAGCAACCCCGGGCGTATTTGCACCAGACGGCGCGTAATATCGCGGTCGACGGTTACCGACGTGAGGATCGGCGAGGCGCCATGGAGTCGGAGGCGATCGATCACAGTGCGTCGTCGTCCGGCGACCCGGAGCATTACATGCATGCGATCCAACTGGCCGACTCCATTGAGCGGGCGCTCAGCGAACTGCCGGTCAACTGTCGGAAGATTTTTGTCTGGCAGAAGATCGAAGGGCTGACCCAGGCGGAAATCGCCGATCGCCTGGGGTTGTCCAAGAACATGGTCGAAAAGTATATGATCCGCACCCTGCGGCATTTGCGTGATCGACTCGATGGGTTGCAGTCGTGATGGGGTGTGATGTTGAAAAGATCGCAGCCTTCGGCAGCTCCTACGGGGGGTTGTGTGTCTTTATATTCCCGGCCGGACAGGACATTCCATGATGGATACTCGTGATTGCGCGTGCGGGCAAACCACCGTGCGCGATGACGCGGCGCGCTGGTTTGTGCGTTTGCAGGAGCCGGCCGTGAGTGCCGACGAGCAGCAGCGCTTCGACGCCTGGCTGAATGAGCATCCGCAACATCGCGATGAATTTCAGTTGCTGCAGGGGCTGTGGACAGCGGCTGATTTGTTGCCGGCGCCGCGCCTCAAAGCGCTGGTTGAAACGCCGCCGCCGCGCCGCGAACGGCGGCCGTTATTGCGTTATGCCGTGGCCGCCAGTGTGGTGACGGTGGCACTCGGTCTCGGCCTGTTCAGTGGTTTGAATCACCCGGGCGGTTACAGCGCCGAATTCACCACGGCGTTGGGCGAGCGCAAGCACGTGGCGTTGCCGGACGGTTCGGTGATTGATCTGAACAGTCGCAGCCGCTTGCAGGTGCGTTATGAAAAAGATCGCCGGCTGATCGAATTGAGCGAAGGCGAGGCGATGTTCAGCGTCGAGCACGATACCTCACGGCCGTTCGTGGTCGAGGCGGGCAACGGCAAGGTGACGGTCACCGGCACGCGATTCGATGTGCGTCGCGACGTCACGCAAACCCGCGTGGCGGTGGAGCAGGGCACGGTGAAAGTGCAGGGGCGCAATGCGCCGGACAATGAATTCATAAGTCTGACTGCCGGCCTCGGCACTTACGTTGATGCGCAGGGCAAAGTCGCCGCAGCCTATGCGGTCAACCCAGCGGAACTGACCGCGTGGCGCAGCGGCAAACTGGTATTCAACAATGCCAGCCTCAGCGAAGTAGCCGCCGAAGTGTCACGTTATCGCGAGACGCCGCTGACGGTCAGCAACCCTGCGGTGGCCAGTCTGCGCCTGACCAGCGTGTTCAAATCCGATAACACCGAGGCCTTGCTCAAAGCCTTGCCGAGCATCCTGCCGGTGGCGGTTCGCACCCATGCGGATGGCAGTCAGGAAATAATTTCAAAATAAAATTCAGGTTTTTTTCGAGTTCATCGTCTTCCTGTTCAACTGCAACTGGTTTGCATTAACAGCCGCACACTCTTGCGATCCACAGGACTACGTTCGACGTGAAAACCACCACTGCCCACAATAAAAAATCCCCTTGGTTGCCGCTGGCCCTCGCGCTGGCGGTCAATGCCGCGATGCCGCTGGCGTATGCCGGCGAAGCGATTCATATCCGCGCCCAGCCGTTGGGTCAGGCGCTGAGCGAACTGGGCCAGCAAACCTCGCTGCAAGTGTTTTTCAGCCCTGATCTGGTCGCCGGCAAACAAGCCCCGGCGGTCGATGGCGACATCTCGCCGGAACAAGCGCTGCGCCAGTTGCTGCAAGGCAGCGGTCTCGATTATCAGATCAACGAAGGATCGGTAACGCTGTCGCCCGCTGCGACTTCCGCTGCGACCAACGGCCCGCTGGAACTGGGCGTGACCGACATCAAAGTAGTCGGCGACTGGCTCGGTGATGCCGACGCCGCTGTGGTGCAAAACCACCCCGGCGCGCGCACGGTGATTCGCCGCGAAGCCATGGTCGAGCAAGGGGCGATGAACGTCAGCGACGTGCTCAAGCGTGTGCCGGGCGTGCAGGTGCAGGACAACAACGGTACCGGCGGCAGTGATATTTCCCTCAACGTCGGAGTGCGTGGCCTGACCTCGCGCTTGTCGCCGCGCTCGACTGTCTTGATCGACGGCGTGCCCGCCGCGTTCGCCCCTTACGGCCAGCCGCAACTGTCGATGGCGCCGATTTCATCGGGCAACCTCGACAGCATCGACGTCGTCCGTGGCGCCGGTTCTGTGCGTTATGGGCCGCAAAACGTCGGCGGAGTGATCAACTTCGTCACCCGCGCGATCCCGGAAAAAGCCACCGGTGAAATCGGCACCACCCTGGAAACCACCCAGTACGGCGGCTGGAAACACATCGACACCGCGTTCCTTGGCGGCACCGCCGACAACGGCATGGGCGTGGCGCTGTTGTATTCTGGCGTCAATGGCAACGGTTACCGCGAGCGCAACAACGGCAACGACATCGACGACGTGCTGCTCAAGACCCACTGGGCGCCGACCGATCAGGATGATTTCAGCCTCAACTTCCATTACTACGACGCCAGCGCCGACATGCCCGGCGGTCTGACGCAAAAGCAGTACGACGACAAACCGTACGACTCGGTGCGTGACTACGACCAATTCAGTGGTCGCCGCAAAGACGTGTCGTTCAAGTGGATTCGCCAGATTGACGAGCGCACCCAGGCCGAAGTGCTGACCTACTACACCGACAGTTTTCGCGGCAGCACCATCGCCGCCCGCGACCAGAAAACCCTCAGCTCGTACCCGCGTTCCTACTACACGCTGGGCATCGAACCTCGGGTGTCGCGAGTGTTCGATGTTGGCCCGACCAGTCAGGAAGTCAGCGTCGGTTATCGCTATCTGAAAGAGGCGATGCACGAGCAGTCGAGTCGTCTGGCGCTGGTCAACAACCAGCCGGTGGTAACGCCGACGTCTGACGGCCACGTATTCCAGGATCGCACCGGCGGCACCGAAGCCAACTCGGTTTACGTCGACAACAAAATCGACGTCGGCAACTGGACGATCACCCCGGGGATTCGCTTCGAACACATCAGCACTGACTGGCACGACCGCGCCGTGCTCGACACCGCCGGCAGACGCGTGCCAGAGAAAAACCGCAGCATCGAAAGCAATGAACCGCTGCCGGCGCTGAGCGTGATGTATCACTTGTCGGACGCGTGGAAACTGTTTGCCAACTACGAAACCTCGTTCGGCAGCCTGCAGTATTTCCAGCTCGGCCAGGGCGGTTCGGGTGACAAGACCGCCAACGGCCTGGAGCCGGAAAAGGCCAAGACCTACGAAATCGGCACGCGCTACAACGACGATGTGTGGGGCGGTGAAGTGACGCTGTTCTACATCGACTTCGATGACGAACTGCAATACATCAGCAACGACGTCGGCTGGACCAACCTGGGGGCGACCAAGCATCAGGGCCTTGAAGCGTCGGTGCATTACGACATGGCGGCGCTTGATCCGCGTCTTGACGGTCTGACCGCCAACGCCGGTTTTACTTACACCCGCGCGACTTATGAGGGCGAAATTCCGGGCTTCAAGGGCCGGGATCTGCCGTTCTATTCACGCCAGGTGGCGACCGTCGGTTTGCGTTATGACATCAACCGCTGGACCTACAACATCGACGGTTTCGCCCAGTCGAAACAGCGTTCGCCGGGTACCGGGGTGAATGCCGATGGCAGCTTCAACGGCAACTACATCACCGAAGGCACGGCGGACGGGCAGTACGGCGATATTCCCGGTTACGTGACCTGGAACGTGCGTGGCGGCTATGACTTCGGGCCGCAGGTGTCGAATTTGAAGTTGGGCGCGGGGGTGAAGAATATCTTCGACAAGCAGTACTTCACCCGTTCCAGCGATAACAATTCGGGGATGTACGTGGGCGCGCCAAGGACGTTCTTTGTGCAGGCCAGCGTTGGGTTTTAAAGCGTAAGAGCAAAAGATCGCAGCCTGCGGCAGCTCCTACAGGGAACGCATTCCAATGTAGGAGC